>JALNYD010000190.1 GCA_023230025.1 Candidatus Cloacimonadota bacterium
CGTAACACATTGATCAATATCGCGAGTAAACAGAAGATCAGAGCATGCATGCCAAAGGTACTGGGATTGAGGGTGTCATACATCAGGCCTACAAGAAAGGCCACCGGCAATGCCACAACCTGATCCCGGGTCCAAACTACATAGATCAACCAGGGCAAAAGCAGCAGGGGAGTTACTCCCAGGATGCGTAAAGCGGGCATGATCAGGACCTGCAGGTAAACAAACAGCACACCCAGCAGAAATGTCCAAAACCCCTTCAGAAGCATCGAATCATGCCTTTCTGCGTACTATACAGAGGGGAGTAAGTTCATCTCCCTGTCCCTGAGGATTGTCTTTCATAGCGGCTTCGATGAAGGCCTTGTTCATGCCCCCGCCTCCGCCAATCATCCAGCTTCCGCCGATATCATTGATATCCATGATCGCCACCGGATGCCCGATGCCTTCTGCAATCCTTTGCGCTTCAAAGCCAGGATTTTTGGGACCCTTGATCACGGTTTCGGTATAGGGAGGGACAGGGGAGGTTGTTGCCGCATCCACCAATGCCGCCTGCATTCCGGCAATCCGGTAGAAATCTCCCTTGCGTCCGATCAGCTTGCCCAAAGCGCTGATAAATGCAGCAAAAAGGATGCGCAACACTCCTGTTTCTTCAATGGCGCATTGCATACTGGTGGGCGCTCCAAGCCCGATGCCATAGGGTACCTTTGCCACAAAACGGGAAAGCAGCTTTGCCAGAAAACTCACCCTGATCTGATCAACCGGAATCGCCCTGCCCTGAGTGATCGCCAGAGGGCTTTCACTGATGCACAGCATATCTCCAGGCTGCATCTGAGGCACGGCATATTGCTGCACCACATCAAGCATATCATCTTCTGGGCTTAGAATATGCGTTTTCACCGGAATCCTGATGAAATCTACGCCATGTACTTTGATGATGGGATTAAACTCTTTATGACTCATAAATCCTTCCTTTTTGTGAGGATAAACACATGTTCAAGGTTTTCCACCAGCGTGAAGGGGCTTAGTTCGGCACTGATGAAGAGGTTGTCGGTAGATTCTCTGATCCGGCTGATGGTTCCGATCGGGAAGCCCTTGGGATAAAGTCTGGATAGATTTGATGTTACGATGGTATCCCCGGTGGCAATCTCTGAGCCCAGCTTCACCATATTCATTGAGATGATACCTGAGATATCGGATTGCAGAATGCCCTGAACTCCTGTGCGCTGATCCATTACAGGCACTTGAAAACGGGGATTGGAATAGGGCAAAATCACACTGTATGTATCGGTGACGCTGACAATCTTTCCTACGATTCCGCGTCCTGAGATCACTGCTGAGCCAGGTTTGATCTGATGCAGGCGCCCCTTGTTGACGATCAGGTTGCGTTCCTGAAACTGTCCCGAAAACCCGATCACTTCTGCCAGGATGAAATCCCCCTCTCCTGTGCTGAATGCAATGGCCTGTTCATCCCGGTATTGCCTGAGTTCGTTCTGCAATTCCAGATTGTGCAGTGTGCTTTCAGTGAGTTGACTGCGCAGGCTGAAGTTGTCCTGTTTGAGTTGCTGATTGCTTTCGATCGCCTTCAGCGAATGCACCAGGGGAAAAAAGATGGTGCGGCCAAAGAAACTGGCCTTGGCAATGCGCGCTTCCTGGCTACCCAAAAGCATAGCCAGGGATAAGATCAATAAAACCGCGTGCAGGATATATTTCTTGAGTATCATAGCCCAGGCCGGCACAAATCCCGACAATGCCTTGAGTTCATGTAAGCCTTGGGATCTTGCTGCATCTGGAGTTCCCGGTTGGAATCAACTAATCTTCGATCTTTTTAATCAATACCTGACGATAGCGATCCACATCATCAAGAACCATTCCGGCTCCCTTGACTACACATTCCAGAGGGTCAGGAACCACATGCACTGGCAGATCAACCGTTTTGCGGATCTTCTCGTCAAGACCTTTGAGCAATGCTCCTCCTCCGGTAAGGAAGATACCCCGCTCGGCGATATCTGCAGAAAGCTCCGGAGCAGTTCGTTCAAACAGACGTTTGATGGCGTCGATCATTGTGGTAACTGTTTCCGAGATTGCTTCCCGGATATCTTCTGAGGAGATTTTAATAGTTACAGGATACCCGGAAACGATGTCGCGTCCCCGCACGTCCATACTCAATTCCTGCTTCAAGGGATAGGCGCTGCCAATGGTCATTTTGATCTTTTCAGCGGTTTGGATACCCACATGGAGGTTGTTTTTCTTGCGTAGATAGCTGATCACATCATTATCAATCTTATCCCCACCCACGCGAATGCTGTTGTGCACCACAATATGTGAAAGGGAGATCACGGCGATCTCGCTGGTTCCGCCACCAATATCCATCACCATGTTACCGCAGGCTTCATCAATGGGCAAATCCGCACCAATTGCTGCCGCAACCGGCTCTGAAATCAGATATACTTCACGAGCTCCAGCATGCAAAGCGCTGTCACGCACGGCACGTTTTTCCACTTCGGTAATCCCGGATGGAACGCAAACAATCACTCTGGGACGCACCAGCAGACGCTTCTTCTGAGCCCGCATGATCAGGTTACGCAGCATCAGCTCGGTTACCTGAAAATCGGCAATCACGCCGTCCTTGAGGGGTTTTATCACTCGAACTTCATCGGGATTTTTGCCCAACATCACCTTGGCTTGCTGGCCGATGGCGATGATCTTGCGGCTATCGGTTGAAACTGCCACAACGGATGGCTCATCAATCACCAATCCGCTATTCTTCTTATATACCAAGGTGTTGGCAGTACCCAGGTCAATGGCTATGTCATTGGTCATCATGCCAAAGAAATCAAAAATGGACATCGAAACCTCTTTTATATCTGCTCAAATTCAGTACTATTGCGCATAAAGCATACATATTTCCTAATTTGCACGGTTTCAAACAGGCAAGTTCATGTCAAGGAAAAACGCTCAATTACCTTGCCAATCGGTTCAGAAATGTGATTGATGCTGATGTGGGGGACCCTATCTGGAGGATCACAAAAGAGAATCCCTCTGTGATCGTTGCATATCCCATGAAGTATTCATCTGCGAGATCATGCAGATACAAGAGCACTTGAGTGCTCACTACGACCAAAGAGGGTATCTCTTTTTCAGTTTTGCTATTTGCAGTTCAGTACAAGAATCTGATTAGTTTCTACGGCGAAGCCCGCCACTCCTCTCCTTCAGCTCAGATTTGGCAGGCAGCACTGAGCAAGCCACCACCCTGAAGAACTTCCGGGTTTCAGTTCCGCTGTAACTGTAGCTAAGCTCTGAGGCAGGTACAATACCAAGCAAGGTCCAGGACGCTGATGATGAGGGATTATCTGAGCAATACACCTTGTAAGACTGCGCATTATCCACTGCGTTCCAACTAATCAGAGGACTCCCGTCATGCACAGACACGGCGGTAAGAGGAGTTACCAAAGTTACACTAACATCCGCATAATGCAAAATGATTCTCCAGGTTCCATCTGCAACATATCCATAGTAAGTGGTTGATTCGCTACCCCCCCAGGAACGGAAGGCATGGAGTTCGAAATTGACCTCTCCACACAGGCCATTGGCCAAAGTCAGGCCTTCCCGGAAATATGTATGAATCCCATGATGGTTTCCCACTCCGCTATACACTTCCGGTTCAGTGATTCCGTCGTTACTGCAAAGCAGGAAGGATCTCTGTTCGCTGATCCAGCTTCCGCTCCCCGTTGACATCTCATAAAGCAGATCAATCCCAACAATCTCCTTCCCCTCAGGTACGGAAACCGAGAGCAGTCCAGGTTCCAGAGCCCGGCTGGAAGTAGAAACGTCTGGATTGTATGTCGTGGGGATATTTCCCAGATTGTAAGTGATGAGTTCGCCATCATCCGGTAGAGTCAGGAAGGTGTTTGGAGCTGACCAATGGCTAAGTTTACCGGTGTTCAACCGGGAACGAACATACCAGCTATAGGCAGAGCCCTCGACCAATCCATCCAGGGTGCAGGAGTTGGAGCTCAGGTTCTCGATCAGGGTTCCTTCACTTTCAAGATCAAAACCCAAGTGGCCATAAATGAGATCCCAAGCAGTTGAGGCTGGTACGCAATTCTCGCTCCAGTTCAGATCAGCCGAATCGTAACTGATATTGGCAGCAGTTAATCCCGTTGGCGAATGCTCTGTGAAGTTTACCGCCAGTTGCCAGCTTCCGTTTTCCACCCAAGCCCGGTCAGTGTAACTCCACCATATTAGGTGAAAAGGATGTAGCTCAAAATCGACTGTTCCACTCAAGCCGTAGGCAATATCCAGGCCTCTTCGGTCATAATGATAGCTGCCTTCATTTCCAGTTCCAGCATATACCTGAGTCTCGGTAACGGAGTTTGTGCTGCAAAGCAGGAAAGATCGCTGATACCTCATGTAAACTGGAGAATATGAGACCATCGTGTACTCCAAGTCAATTTTATCGATCATTTTGCCTTCAGGTACAGTTACTGACATCAGACCGGGTGAAGCTGCTCTGTCTGCAAGCGCAACTTCTCCAGATTTATAAGTTGTGGGAATGTTGCCGCCAGTATAGGTGAAGGTTTCAATGATATTACTCGTAACAAAAGTGTGAGGCCCCGCCCATGCACTGACCCCAAGATCTGCTTTATTTGCCCGAACATACCAGCTATACTCCATCTCATCAATCAAACCATTCAGCAGATAGGGGCGGGTGTTGATGTTAGTGATCAAGGTTCCTTGAGTCTCAGGATCAAACCCCGCTGGTCCGTAGATGATGTCCCACATCGTTGCATCGGGATATGAACTATCAGTCCAATTCAGCTCAGCAGAATCACACTCGATGTTATCCGCTGATAGATTATCGGGTATCTCGAGAGTGAGACGGTCCCTCAGGATGATTGTAAGATTCCATGTGTTGTTTGGGACATATTGGTAAACATCCCAATCACTGAATATTCCCCTGTTACGAAAAGCATGGAGCTCAAAATCCACAACTCCGTGAAGCCCATTTGCTATCGAGAGTTTGCTACGATGATAATTCACCCACCCTGCTGCATACGGTGCGCCATAAACCTGGCTTTCTGTAACGCCATTTGTTGCGCAAAGCAGGAATGAGCTCTGACCATCATATGACATTGGCGCAGATGAATATATAGTATAACCGAGTTCCAAGCCAACAATCTGTTTTTCTTCGGGAATTGTAACTGATAACACTCCCGGAGAAGGACATCTGCTGTTAGTCGTAATATTCGCTTGATATGGGTTTAGAATGTCACCTAGGTTATAAACCAGGCTTACTGTCTCTTCGGCGGGAGTTGAAAATGAACCTGGTCCCCCCCATGCACTTACTCCAAGATCTGCCATATTAATCCGAACATACCAGTCGTAATCCGTATAGTCTTGCACACCAGTTAGCTGATAGGGGTGAGTGGCGATGTTACTGATCAAGGTTCCTTGCGTCTCAGGATCAAAACCTGCAGGTCCATAGATGATTTCCCACATAGTAGTCTCAGGATAACAGTCATCTGTCCAGTTTAACTCCACAGAATGAAACTGAATGTCATCTTCGGTTAAATTACTGGGGCTTTCAAGAAAGGGACGATCCTCCAGGGCAATGATAAG
>JALNYD010000191.1 GCA_023230025.1 Candidatus Cloacimonadota bacterium
CACACTCCAGGGCTTTGCTGCCACATTGCTTTTGGGATTGTTCCGCCAGATTCAGGTTCTCTATGCTTTGCTCCAAAGCAGTGCTGGTGGCTGAGATTAACATGTTTTCCACAAGGTACAATTGCCCATGATAAAAATGATCTTGACTTTGGTCTATAAGAGGGGTCACCACCTTCAGCAGTTGCTTCGCCTTGCGTAGCTCTCCCAAAGCGATCCTGGCTTTAATCTCCAACAAGCTAATGGCAATATCTGGAATTAGTTGAAGTTTTCTGGTTTTTTTCGTTGAATCTAGAAACTGGTTGGGAGTATTCAAAGCTTGGCTGTTATATGTGTAATACTTACGGTACAATGCTTTTAAGTTCATCACAAATCCTCTATATCAGAAGTCATGCTAATCACAATATGTTTCCATTTTGTGTCAAGACAAATCAACGATTTGGCGAATATATGGTGTGGATTAATACGCGTTCTCACTTATTTTTTCAAATCGTGTCACAATTATTTCAAATCGTCAGTTTTGTGGGTTTGCGATATCACGAGTTTTGCACATCATCTAATCACATCTAAGACAGTTTCCTCTTTGAAATTACATACTCTTGCCGGGGCATGGGACGGAGCCCCATACAATATTGGATGGTGGGCTGGGCATGGATTATGTCATTTCAAACTAAACACGATGTAAAATAGAAGGTAATCCACGTTATCTAACCCGCACCAGATATTTGCAAAAACCAACAGCAGCGTTCTGATGGACTGCCCTACGGTCTTGGTCTCGAATCCGGTAAGCTCCGCTATGGATCTCTGTATTGAACGGTTTTCGGTACTGATTAAAGAAGTTTCGGATATCTCTCTGTCTGATATACCCATAAGACCACTGTGTCAAGTGATGCCGATTTGACGTTTTAAGTGAGGGTTTACAGCGGCAAACACAAACGCAGATAAAACTTGACAGATTATCAGTTTATGGTAGGTATGGACGTGGTGAAACACAATAAAGCAGTTCACTGATTGTGAAGAAGTGTGACATCAGACATACGCTATAAGCCATGGCCTAAGAGCGGACAAAAACAAAGGAGCCGATTATGAAGATCAAGCTTGTTTGGTTAGAGCTCATCATCCTGATGACGCTGTTTTTTTCTGTATGTGGGGCCGAAACTGTAGTCACGATCGGAATGGGTGATTTCACGTCTCATTATCCCTTTAACGATTACTATACCTACACACATTCCCAGCAGTTGTATCTGGCTTCCGAAATTGGCAGTCCTGGTACCATCACCAGGATGAGATGGTACCGAGTCAATCCTGACGCCGATCCAGACGCTATCGGAACCACCGAGATCTGGCTATCCCCCTACCATTACAACGAGTTTTTGACAGCCGACTGGGAAGATCCCGGCACGCTGGTGGCTACGATTTCTGATATTGATCTGGTAAGCGGGCCTCAGTGGTTTGAAGTGGATATCAGCGACTATGAATATTGCGGATCCAATCTGATGGTCTCGGTACGCACACAAGACGCGCCTTGGGAATCACCTCATGCTAATTGGCACGCCACGGACGTCTACCCCTTGCATTATGCCAAAGAAGGTCACGACGATGTCAACCTACCGGACTATATGGTCTATGGCAACACGCGTCCCAATATCCAGTTGGTGATGGAGGCATTTGCACCATCTACTGTACCCAATCCTGCTCTGGTAGTAAATCCTCAGAACGCCGCATCTGACCAGATGACAGACATCTCGCTTTCCTGGAATTCCGGAGGTGGCATGCCCAGTGGATACCATATCTATCTGGGAACGGACAATCCTCCCAGCAATATCGTCAATGGAGTTGACCTGGGAAACAGCTACGTCTATACTCCCACTTTGGGTTTAGGGCAGACATATTACTGGCAGATAGTGCCTTACAACTCAATCGGCAGCGCTGCGGGATGCCCCGTCTGG
Source organism: Candidatus Cloacimonadota bacterium (assembly GCA_023230025.1). Lineage (GTDB taxonomy): Bacteria > Cloacimonadota > Cloacimonadia > Cloacimonadales > Cloacimonadaceae > UBA5456. The sequence continues at coordinate 1,947 of JALNYD010000191.1, forward strand.
AGCTTTTCCACTCTCTCCCCGATTTCCACTTTTCCTCACAGCTACGGATTTGAGGAAGAGCAATATCCACCCGGGGGGTGGCATCATACCATAATCAGCGGAGCAACAGGTATTCAGAGAGTGAGCTCTTCCATCCAACCCGGCGCCAGTCCTCACACCGGGTCCTGGATGGGATGGTACAACTGCCGGGAGCTCAGCAATGGTTCCAGCGCTAGACTTAGTTCTCCTCCAGTTCAGCGGACCGAGGACGGCTACAATTATGCCGTGAGTTTTTGGATGTATCGGGACAGCGGCTACAGCACTAGAGCGGACAGGGTGAATGTCTGGGCGGGTAACAGAGACCTTCAGGGCGCTACGCTCATGGGGACCATCAACCGGAGCAAAGATCTCAGCCCTGTGGAAACAGGCGCAAACGGATGGTACCAATACAGCTTTGCGCTGCCGGACGGAGTGACGGACTTTGTGACCCTTGAAACCATATCTGCGTATGGATACAACATCTGCCTCGATGACATTGTCTTTACCAAGACTCCTGAAGGTGGATCGCCTCCCGGCTTTGCAGCCAATCCAAGCCCCTACCACAATGCCGAAAACGTTCTTCCAGACGTCGATCTGAGCTGGGACAGCGTGGATGGCGCCACCACTTACAAGATCACCATAATGAACGCTGCCAACGAGGTTACCCAGGTGGTTGATACATCCACACCCGGCTATTCTTATTCGGCAGAGGGATATGACGAACAGGTGAAGTGGAGCGTCGATCCCGGAAACGAGTGGGGCTACGCGTCCAGCCTGGGATCTCCTCCGGTGTGGCAATACACCACTTTGCCTCCTAATGTGCCGGGTCCCTATCCCGTTCCCGGAACCACAGAATGGAATCCCAGCAACCGTTTGCTGGATTGGGAAAGCCTGCCGGGAGCTGATTCCTATATTGTCAGCATTGGTACGAATCCGGGTGCGACTGATGTTGTGAACTCGGTACCGGTAACCGACACAAAGTATATCCATCCCACTGACTTTCCGGAATCATCCAGTATCTATTGGCAGGCTAAACCGATACGGGACGTTCATGATTACGAAGATGAGTGGAAAGCTCTATACACCGATCCGAATCAAACGCCGGAATATCCAGTGGCTGTTTCTGAAAACTTCGACAGCAGCCCTCCCCCAAGCCTGCCTCAAGGCTTCAGAGGCATCTCCAAATCAACTACCTGCGGAGCTGGTGTGTCCACAGACAACACCTCGACCATGTCTCCACCCAATCAGGCAGTATTCTATGACGGAGGCGATCCTCTGGCTCAACAGTCGCTGGTCTCTGATGTAATACTGCCCTCTCTGAGACCCTGGCATGCTACTATCAATTTCAAGTCGTATCTGTCTTCCCCGGGGAATCCGGGTTCCATGACAGTTCAGTGCGTGTCTGATCAAAGCTCCAATCCGATAGTCTATAGCCAGGAAACCATAGCAATACCCGCCACTCCTACCCAGTTTACCGCCACACTGGAGGTTCCAGCCGGAGTTCCTTGTCATGTGGCTTTCAACCCTTCTTCGGGAATAGGGACATGTTATCTGGACGATATCGTAGTGGAATCCCTTCCTCCCGACCCTCCGGTCGGCTTTAAAATCATCAGAAACGGCATGGAATTCAAACTCCAGTGGGAAGCTGACATCGGTTATTTTATGTATAGGGTTTATCAGTCCGAAACACCCAACGGACCATGGATTTTGCTGGACCAAATAAATGATATATATAACAATAGCCCCGTAATCGAATGTGATCTGGCCGGCCACCTCAATGATCCGGCCAAATACTACTATGTAACCGCAGAATGGTTTAGCCCCTACGCTCCCATCGATCCTACTGATCGTTGATCTTCGCTCTGGGATATCTATAGTTCCCACCCAGGCCAGAATTAGAATCCGACCTGGGTGGGAGCCGATACTGAAACCAAAGCTGGATAAATACTGTTCCCCTTTTCGTTCAAATCTTCAGTTGCTGAGTTGATTTTGCCATCGGCTACCTTGCTTGATGGGCATGATGGCCAAAGATTCAGTGGGCAGGAAGCGAAGGGGTGGCTGCCGTAACCTCCAATGGGCCGGGCAGATTCTCAATTTCCTTGCCGCAGGTTTTGCACCTGTAGCATGAAGGATCGTACTCTGGAAGTAGAGATGGGACGGTGCCAGATGCCATCTTCCTTGAAGTGAGAACCAACGATGAAAGCATCGGCTAAGGGCCAGAACTCTGCCAGATTGTCCAGAGTAATCCCGCTGCCCACGAGGATGGGCAGGCCAGAGGCCTTGCGGACAGAGATCAAATCTGCTGGGGCACAGGGCTCACCCGTGCTGCTACCGGTGACGATCAGACCGTCGGAAAGGAAGAATTCAGCAGCCTTGGCGGTCTCTGCCAGGCTGACATCAGCCGTGAGGGCGTGCGAGGAGTGCTTCTTTTTTATGTCGGTGAAGATTTCTATGCGCTCAGCGCCCAGATGATGGCGATAGCGCAGGAGCTCTCCGGCATCGCTATCCATATAGCCTTCATCGGCCAGATGCCCAAACACAAAGCCTTCGGCGCGGATGTAATCCAGCTCGGCGCAGTGGGCAACGGCAAGGGCAGCCTTGTTTGCAGCGGCCAGGATTTGCAAACCCATGGGCAGTTTTGTCTCAGCTCTGAGCCGGGCGGCAATGATGGCGATCGCAGCCAGAGTCTCCTCGGGGGCCTTGCGGTTCAGATAGGGGATATCATGCATGTTTTCCAGCAGGATGGAATCCAGTCCGGCCTCCTGGTATACAGCCAGATCAAGCAGGGCAAGCTCGGTGATTTGGGCTACAGAGAGTTGCTGGCGCGGACTCCCCGGCAATGCTGCAATATGCACCATCCCGATGATTGGTTTGGGCTTAGAAGACTCAAACATGCTCATGGAAAACTCCTTCTTGGGGATAATGAAACCATGGTGAGCCCCGGGAAGAGTCCCCACGGCATGGAGGCAGTCCAGGCAGGGCTTGCAGGCTGCTTTCAATCCCAGATATGGCTGGATTTCTGTCAATGTAAATCCCTGGCTGGCATTCCCCAGTTTTTTAATCCAGCCTTGTCTTCAATTGCCAAAGATCTCGTCTTTCTTCGATGCTATGCCTTCGTTTGTACTGAACGATCATACTAATGCAGGTGTTCAAAACATCGCTGATCCTATAGGAGATAAAGTCTTTGGGCTTTGCCCAGTCCTTTTTGATGTACTGTAGCAGCTTAGGGAAGCCAGGCGCCAGGATCTGGATGTAAAAAAGGAATTGAATCATTTGTGCCACTCACCTGCTTTTGAGGCCTATTTAGCGTTATTATCAATTTCTTGAAGTCACAAACAACAGTTCATAACAGTTTGCTGCCGTCATTATGTGGATAAGTCTGAATCAAGATTCGAGAAAACCAATCCCTTGGACATTTGCATCACCTATATGTGTATAAATCTTGTGGTTATCCACATCATTTCCCGCTTTTTTGGGGGTCTGGCTGATTTCTGAGCTCTGAGATTTTTTTCTCAGGATGAAAACTTATGGCAGCAGCGGCAGCAAACCTGATATCGCCACTATTGCCTGGCCTTTGCTTTTGACCTTTACTACCCCATAATCTCCTCTTGGC
>JALNYD010000192.1 GCA_023230025.1 Candidatus Cloacimonadota bacterium
TGTAAAACCTATACATGCAATTTGAGGACAACAAAGCCTACAGAGCATTATTGTCAAGGTCTAAGCTTGCCAATGCCAGCAGAGAGTGGATCTTGAGAACAGGTTTTGCTTATTTGTGCTTTCTCCAAAGCTACTTCATCAACACAGCCTTGCGCACAAAGACGGAGGAAGCTGTCTGCATCCGGATCAAATAGACGCCGCTTCCCAGAGGTTGCTGTAGATCATCGGTGGCATTCCACTCCAGGTTGTGATATCCTGCTGATAGATTTCCGGCATTAATGGTGCGCAGCAATTGCCCCCTATTGTTGTAGATCTTGAAGCTCACATCACTTGGCGCAGCAAGAGAAAAACGTAGATTGACAGAGGGATTGAAGGGATTGGGATAAAGTGGGAATAACGTTGTTGGCACAGGCACTTCCGGAGGGGACTCCTCTTCCGGGACTGGCACATTCAGAGTAATGGGGCCGTAATATTCTCCATCCCCGCTGTAGTGCAGTGCCTCCAGCCAATAGTAGTAGGCTCCTGCTTCGTGAATCTGAGTATCCTGATAGCTGTAAGAGGCACCCAGGGATTCTTCCCCCTCGGCTGGGATCAGGATTGGATTCAGCTTGATCGCCTGATGCAATTCAGGATTCTGTCCGCGATAGATATTCCAGCCCAGGAGTTCAGTTTCGGTAGCAGTTGTCCAATTCAATAGCGCTGCATCCTGCCATTGGGCAAAGAATGAACTGAGGGTAACCGCCAGGGTTAATTCTTCCGCTTCATAGAAATCCACTATTCGCTCCAGGAAATCCAGCCTTGTGGCATCTGCACGGGCATCCACCAGTTCAGCAAGCGCATAGCTGAAGAGGATGCAGCGTTGATCAAAACCTCCCGCGGAGGCAATGCCCACAACTCCATAATCATCTTCGATAAAAGCCGGCACAGCAAGCCCCGGAATGGTTTCAAAGAGATCGATGAAATCATTGTTGGTCTGGTTACTGGCGCTGAAGCTCAGGTTGGCAGTCGGCCCGGGTTGCCCTGTCAACAGTGATACAGGATTTGTGTTACCATCGCTGGCACTGGAAACGCCCAGCAAGGGCCAGAGGATTTCGTGGCCATCATGGACGCCATCAATGGCAGGAAAGTAATTTGCCATATCCCAGGCGACAACATCCGCTCCTTCGATATAGAGCCTGCCTCCCGCTTCCAGATAGTCTTTGATGGCATAAAACATAGTGGGGTTATTGAGCCTGCCCACATTGCTATCTATAGCTCCAAAAGAGAGATACACTGCTTCAAAGCCATGGAAGGACGCTGGGAAGGTCGTGCCATAGACCACTTGTTTGCCCATGCTCTGCAAGCTGTTGCGAATGAATACTCCGCTTTGGTTGCGCGCTCCAGCTTTGGCTTCCCACACAAAGTGTCCCCCATTGTGCACCAATATCCTAATGATTGAGCTGCTCCCGCTCAAAACAGGAGTATCGGAACTGATCGCTAGAGTAAAATTGACGTATCCGGAGGGGCTGCCAGGCAGGATATTGATTGAAAAGGCATCACTGAGATCCAGCCAGTTATCGGCTGGAACAGTGGCCACCTCTGTATTCTGATTGATCACCGCATAAGGATTGGTGGTGCTGAGCACAAACTGCGCCTGATCCGAGAAATCGCTGAAATTGCGCAAACGCAGATTCAACGAGAAGTGCTCACCAGGCTCCACGGCATTGTTGGCATTATCGTCACTGGGAGATTGCACTTCAAAGAGCTGCATATGCAGCTTTGCCGTCTGGCTGGGATTGCTTTCGCTCAAGGCTAGATAGGCATTGATCCTGCCACCGCCCAGGAGGTTCTCTTTGCCGGGGTTTTGAGCATCGATGTTATCGCAGGTGGCCTTCATCTGATTGATTACTTCAGCACTGGTCCAAGAGGGGTTTTGCGAACTGATCAGCGCCAGCATTGCAGCTCCGATTGGAGATGCATATGAAGTAGTGCCTGAAATCATGGCATAAGCTGTAGTTCCGGAAAGGGTGTAAACGCTTTCATTGGGAGCTCCGGCATCCACATAGCCGCCATAGTTTGATCCGCTCCATTTCGTGCCATCATTCATCAGAGAAGCGATTGCCACCACACCAGGATAGGCTGCAGGATAGATGGGGATACTGTTGTTGCTGTTGCCTGCTGCCGCCACAATGATCGCCCCCAGGCTTTGGGCATAGGCAACCGCATCATTGGAGGCATAGGAAAAGTTGGTGCCACCCCAGGAACAATTGATTACCCTGGCTCCGTTTTCTGCTGCATAGATGATTGCATCATAGCCCCGATAGATGGTGGAAGTAGCACCCGGACGCGAGCAGGAAATAGCCATAATGATGGGATTCCAGCTCAACGAGGCAGCTCCGATCGCATTATTGGTGCGGGCTCCGGCAAGTCCCGAAACCCGGGTGCCATGACTGCCCGGATCACTGGGATCGTTATTTTCTGTTCCAGCCGCATCTGCCATGAAGTTCCAGCCGATCAGATCATCAACTTTGCCATTGCCATCATCATCAATTCCGTTCAGATCGCCGGCATCCATCACCCAGGCACTGCCATTATCATACATGGTGTAGCCATTGGCATTGAAATCTTCACCAAGGTTGTTCCAAATGTTTTCCGCCAGATCAACATGCTTCCAGGGTACTCCGGTATCCACAATGGCGATGATTTGTGGGTTATCCTGGCATTTATGGATATCCCAGGCAGCATCAGCCTGCATCGCGGGAAAGTTCAAACTGGCAGCATAGTGAGTGTCATCGGGAACGGCCAGAATATGATCTGTATATAAAGGTTCGATATATTCCAATTCCGGATGTCCCGCCAGGGCATTGCACACTCCCAAAGGGTCAAACTGCGTATCTATGCGCACTTTGAGAATGCGGGAAAGATCAGACTTGCTGCTGCTGATAAAGCGGTTATCAACCTCTTGCATGCCAAATTGTCTTAAGCGAGAGTCCAGTGCTGCTGAACCGGTGCTGTGGCGGGAAAATGAACTCGGGGAGCGGAGTTTCATGACTACCCAGCCTGCTTCATATTCCATGGTTCTGGCTGGCAACAGAGAAAACACTGCTAAAAGCAGGAATAAAAAGTAAATAGACTTTGGCATGCTGGCCTCCTTTGCCAATCGGAAAAGATCATCCGTAGCGGGGAATCAAATGCAGATGAAAGTGAAACACTGTCTGTCCGGCACTGCGGCCCTGATTGACTGCAAGATTATAGCCGCTGGGTTGAAACTCCTGGTCCAGCCTTGTTTTGGCTTCAGAGCTGATCCCATGCAGGGCAAGACATTCATCCGGCTGCAAATCAAAGTAGCTTTCCACATGCCGTTTTGAGATTATCAGCAGGTGTCCGCGGCTGACCGGATGCTTGTCCCTGATCACGAAGAAGTAATCATTCTGCAGTAATATCAGGCTTTCATCAATCTCGCAAAATACACACATCTCTATTTCCTTGATATTTGATAACATAAGCAGTTTGGTGGCTTTGGCAAGCACATCAACTACCCCTTAGCTTCACAATCCCACCCGCTGGCAATACTGATGGATCGGACAGCGATCGCACTTCGGATTGCGGGGTGTGCAGAGGTTTTGACCAAATGCCACCACATAAGAATTGATATTGAGCCAGTGATGTTCCGGAAGCTTCGCCCGAAGCGCCATTTCACTTTCCAAAGGATTCTTTGTTTTGATATAGCCCCACCGGTTGCAGATGCGGTGCACATGCACATCCACGCAGATTGCCGGCAGCGAAAAGCCCACTGCCCGCACCAGGTTGGCTGTCTTCCTGCCCACTCCAGGCAGCTTGAGCAAATCATCAATCTCAGGGGGAACCTTGCCTCCAAACTCCCGCTCCAGGACTTCAGGTAGTTCCTTGAGGTGTTTGGCTTTGGCATTGTAGAAACCCACCGGATAGATCAGCGAACTGAGCTCTTCAAGGCTAAGCGTTTTGAGCTCAGCAGGGCTGGATATCCTCGCAAATAGACGATGAACTGCTCCCGCTGTGGTTTCATCCTTGGTTCTCGCACTCAGGATGGTACCCACCAGCACTTTAAAGGGATCATTAGTGGTGGCTTGAATCAGATCCACAATCGGAGTTTTTACAACTGTGAAATGCTCTCCCAGAGCCTTCATTACAGCGTCAATATCACTATTTGTCAATTCTCCTCCACTTGGTATTTGAAATTCCTCTTGCCATCAATTCAAGCTCTAATATCTTGTCAACCTTAAAGGAGCCAAAAATGTGCGGAAGATTTGCGCAAGTAATCAAGCATGATCAATTGCAGAAATTGTCAAAAGAGCTGAAGTTCAGGATCACCACTGACCAGTTGGAGCTTTCTTACAATGTAGCTCCCACCCAGCCCGTGATGGCCATTGTAGCCAAGGACGGTCTACGCTACACTGGAGTGTTCCGCTGGGGCTTGGTTCCTTCCTGGATGAAGGAATTGCCCAAAACCGCAATCATCAACGTCCGTGCCGAATCAATCCACGAAAAACCCTCTTTCAAAGCTTCTTTTATCCGCCGCCGGACGATCGTTCCGGTAAATGGCTTTTATGAATGGCGACATCCAGATAAGACTCCGCATTTCATCCATTCCGCAAAAGATGATCTGCTATATCTTGGTGCAATCTATGACGTTTGGGAATCTAACGATGGCAGCTATCTACCCAGTTTGGGAATCATAACCACTGCGGCCAATGACTTTATGAGCAAGTTGCATCATCGCATGCCCCTGATCCTCAACGATAGTGATATTGATGCGTTTTTGGATCCCCAAAATCAGGATATCAAAAATCTGAGGACACTCCTGCAGCCAGCTTCAGAACATCTCCTGCTGGCGCATCCAGTAAGCCGTGATGTCAATAAAGTGAGCGTTAACGCCGCTTACCTGATTGAAGAAGTCAAGCCTGATAACCAACTGGAAATCTTCTGAGGTGTACATGGAAATGCCTGACATTTTGGTGATTGATGATGATCCTGCTATGCTGGATTGCATCCGCATGAGCCTGATTACGATGAACACATATCAAGTAAGAGCTTGCTCTGATGCCTTTCAGGCTTTGGAATGGCTTAAAACCGAGAGCTTCAGCGCCGTGATCTCGGATGTTAATATGCCCCGCATGAACGGACTGGAACTGCTGAAATGGGTAGGTGAGTTTGACTCCAAGATCCCCGTAATCCTGATTACCGGTAACGATGATTCCGAGATCATGCTCCAAGCCATTCACCTCGGAGCCTATGAGTTTCTCAAAAAGCCATTTCTAATGAGCGATCTGCATATCACAGTCAAGCAAGCAGTGCAAAAACATGAACTACTGGTGCAAAACGATATCTATCGAAACCATCTGGAAAACCTGGTGGAGCAGCGCACCAAAGAGCTCAACGATGCGCGAAGCATGCTTGAGAAAAGCTATTTGAATACGATCCGCGCCATGGTCAATGCCATGGAGGTAAACGATATCTACACCCGAGGTCACTCTGATCGCGTAACCGCAATATCAGTGATGCTGGGGCA
>JALNYD010000193.1 GCA_023230025.1 Candidatus Cloacimonadota bacterium
CAATGGTCTTATACAGATTACTTCACAAGACCTAATCCGTGAAATCTGCGTAATCCGCGTGCTACAAAACCACCTTCGCACTCATAGTTTACGACAAATCAAAACCTGAAAACTGCCTTAGCGCACCAGCGTTATCTTACGCTGCAGATTGCCACTTTTGATGATATACACTCCCGCCGGACAAGCCTTGCCATTGGCATCGCGCCCGTTCCAACTCTGAGTATATCCGTTTTTCGCTGAAAGCTCCAGATCCATAAGCTTTTGTCCTTTGATATTGAATATCCGAACCGAGCTTTCTGCTTTTTGGGGATTCTGAATATGAATACTGATCAATCCCCGGCTGGGATTTGGCCAGACTGACAAGGTGGGAACCGCTTCGGGAGCCTGGACATCATTAATTGTGGAGCTAACGCTTAGCCCCAGTTCATTCAGGATCACAGCGATCAACTCCGGAAAGCTGTCGGAAGGGCTGTTGGGAATGTCATCCATTACTTCCCGCAGATGAAAACTGGAGGCGATGGTGCAGTAAGTATCAGTATCGTTTCGCACACCGATGGAGTAATCTGCTTCCATAACATTATTGGTCCAAAAAACGATCTGCGGATTGTTCCCAACAGGGATCAAGACTCGATAGTCATTGGCTTGGGCAGCATAATCCCAGTTTTGCTGTGAATACTTGATCCCTTCAATGGTAATCACGTTGTCCAGGGGAGCTTCCACACCAAACTTGCCAAGGAAGGCATCGCTGCTATCCCAATTTACGTTCCCTTCCAGATACATCCTGCCACCTGCTTCCAGATAGCCATTCAGGAGGTCATATTCCCAGGAACTGAGTTGATAATCATCCATAATGCAGAAGATGGCTTCAAAGTTTTGGATATAGTTATAGTCTGGGATCAAGCGGTTACTGTAAATCACATTCAGGTTCAAATTATCGCGAATGCTGTTGATGATCCGGTAATCTGCTTCGCCTACCGGGACATAGACCAGGATTTCGCCCTGGGGAGCAGGATCAATGCTGTGACCTATGGCGGGATCCCCATAGAGCAGATAGGTATATACATTCTGCAATTCCGGCCAGATGATGCCTCCGCTATCGATTGGATCTCCAAATAGATAATACTGCGTATGGATCAGATTTGTATAGGCATGGGCAGCGCCAAGGCTATGTCCCTGTTCGCTGTAGTTTTCCAAAAAGTGATAGTTATAGCTTGTAAGCCCGCCCCAGCCGGGATTTTGCCAACCAACTTTATACCATCCAGTCCTGGTCGCAGCCAATACTCCCACGGCTTTTTGGATCAGGGCATATTCAGCCAGGGAGCTTTCGTCGTCATCAATGTATCCGTTGTAACAGGAAGCGGCGAAGATCACTGATCCCTCTGTGGAAGTAATACCATCAAAGCTTTGTTTGTCAACCAGATCCATCCATTGCATTTCCCAATACTCGGGAATATTATCGCCATCATCCTCAACCCACACTTTACGTGAAGAGGATGAGGGCGAACCATGCGCACTCCAATTGATCAGACCATAATCCGTGCCGCGTAGCAGGGTATTGAAATTGCTTTGATCCAGAGGGTAGTCACTGGGATAGGAGCTTACGACTCCGAATTGCTCATAGAGTGTATCGCAGTCATAATCCCTCAACACCGTATTGACAGCGAGTTCAAAGACAACTGCCCCATCAGTTTGAGGCATGCCGGTATCCGGTTCATCCTGATAGTTTAGAAAGGCTGCGGGGAGTAAAGCTTTTTGCTTAAATGGATCAGAACTGCTATCAAAGCTTACGATCCTGCTGGCGATGGAAGCCACTTCACTGGGGATATTGCTGCTGATTCTGCCTACAAACACCTCCGGACTGTAATCCACCTGCCAGTCATCCACTCCCGGAGTGTTGAAATATTCACCATAACGGCCATCATTATCGCTATCCCAATTGCTGCTCAGATCCCCGTAAAAGAAATCGCTGGGCACAGTGTCACTGCCATTTGGTTCCGGAGTCAGATAAGCCACGGGCACAGTGTCATAATCGCCCACCAGCAGCAGATAGGTAAAGGGATGCATGGCATATTGGGTGATCAGGTAGTTGCGCAATTTATCAGCATCGTTATCTCCAAGTTCGGAGCTCAGGATATTGCTGATATCGGCAAATTGGATCACCATACCCTGGCTCTGCCGGTATGCCTGCCAATCCCCCAATTGAGCATAGAGGGCTGGAGTTGATACTACGAGGTAATCATAATTTCTTCCCTGAGGGGTCTGATACCAATCTTTCAGTTTCCCGGAGTTGGCAAAAAAGCCCGGGATATTGAAGGTAGTGGGAATCAGGTTTCGTGCCGCAACTCCCTCAGTATAGCTGATCGACAAATCCAGCTTACTATACCAGTTGTTGCTCCTGGCTTCATAAGGCAGCACTTGCCAGCTGGCATAAGTAAGATCCCCCCAGCGCTTGGATCCCAGATATCGATAGCCGGAATTACCGGTTTCAGTACGACTGGCGGAGAGAATATGTTGTCCATCAGACCAGGCTGGATTGATCTCCTGATAGTTTCTTGGAGCGGGGACAGGATTGTTCAGATCAAGCTGATAATCCTGGATTTCTGCGCCTGGTGGCAGCAGGATATTCAGTGTCTTCACCGGTACGCGCATGCGGCCGGGAGCTGTGGTGAAGCCATTGATGTTGTCTGGTTGCAGGTTGATCTGCATTTCTATGGTTCCTGCCAGCATCAGCACTGGCAATAGCATGATTATCAGTAATATCTGTCTCATTTCGCACCCGCCTTTTTATTGTGTCGGGGATTGTTTCTTTTATGATGAGATTGATGGCGGGGAAGCGTTTTGCGGAAGAGCCTGGCTTTGGCAATGGGCATCGGAGAGGTAGCTGTTTTCAAGGTTGCGATGTCCATTTGATCCTTATGCTCGGCCAAAAAATCCTCCACGCTGGCATTATTCTTGTTCCACAAATCGGAGAGGAAGATCCCAATTGCCTGTTGCACCACTTTTTCATTGTCCTGGATCATGGGCGTGATAAACTCCAATAATGCTTTGGCATCAATTGCCTGTTTGATGGAGTTCAGACTCATCACCACAGCCCGGCGAGTCCACTTGCCGGAGGAATCCCGCCAGGATTCAAAGCTTTCCAGATTGCACAAATCCAGCTCAAAGAATACCGGGATGATCTTGATCGCTAGCAGATCGGCATGAGCCCAATTTTCCACTCCTTCATCAAGCCACTGTTTCACTGCATCATATACATATGCATCCATCCGGGGGCGGTGCTTCTTAATCAGCATAATGGCCAAAGTGCCAAATTCATATTTCCCTGTCTTGAACAGCAGTTTTCCCAAATCCGCAATCTCAAGGACCGAGATCTGAAAATCTTCCAGGATTCTGTCTCTCAAGGGTTTTAAATCGTCATCATCAATGCCAAATGCATCGTATCCTTCCTGGAAAAACCGCATATTATGGATGGCTTTGACCGGATCTTCTCTATCGAAACAAAACTTTTCAATCACCTTGAATATGGCTTTGAACTTATCATTCATATCTTGCATTCAAGCATCCTTTTAGGTTCTCAGAGTTACATGGAGACCGAGTTTATCTCCCTATTCCTGACACTGTTGTGCAAGGTTTATTCCAATCTTGGCAGAACCTACAAAAAAGACTCAATGCTACCGTGAAAATGCCGTAAATAGACAGATCTATCTGCTCAATGTAATCCTTTTCAGGTGCCTCAAACCATTATGTTCCAAGCCAATGAGATAACGTCCGGAAGGCAGCCTGTTTCCTTTATCATCCCAAGCACTGAACATAAACTGATGTACACCAGAACTCAGAGATGAAGCCATCAGCTGTTTTACCTTGCGCCCTTTGATGTCGTACAAGCTCAACTTGCAGGCACCTGCCTCTTTGAGTTCAAAACTGATGGTGGCTTGGGTCGAAAATGGATTGGGATAGGCTTTGATAGCAGTCCTGGTCAGGGCTGGAACTATGGGATCATCAACTGATACAGGAAGAGGGCTGAGCCCTGGATATCCACCGGCAGGACCGGTATCCCAGTTCCACACGGAGGCAAAATCCCAGTTCACATAGGTATCAGGTTCCGCAGGTGAGGTCATCTGCGCTGTGGTTCTCCCTTCACCTGAGACTGAGGTTGAGCAACCCGAACTCTCCATGTCCCAGTAGCAGTTGATTGATGAGGTGCTGCTTCCGCCTCCGGAAAAACCGCCGGGTTCACCCTGAGTGGAGCTTACCTGGCCTGTGCTATAGCAGTTTTGCAGCAAAGACCCCGTGGTGCTGATGAAGCAGACAAAGCCACCGGCAGAATATCTGCCCTGTACACTGCCTGTGCTGTAACAATCTGTCACCGTAGAGGCTGTTAAGCCTCCCACAAAACCTCCGGCATGCATGCTGCGCACATTGCCCGAGGCATGACAGTTATGCGCTGTAGAATAGTTTTCCATCACCCCCACGATACCTCCGACATATAAGTGGGCGACAACATCCATCGAGCTGGAGCAATTGATAATATCCACCATGATATAGGCTTGACCCACGATGCCGCCACACATATCCCCGCTCATCAATATGCCAGGTCCGGTTGTGCAGCCCACAACCCGTGTATATGTAGCATGTCCCACGATCCCTCCGGACCAGGAATTGCTATACAGATACCCACTGAAACTACAATCGATAATGCTGCTTCCAAGCTCTGCTGTGCCTACTATTCCCCCTACTTGATACCAGGTATTGGAAGATGAAAACTGGGCATGACAATCCCGAATACAGGAACTGGAGAGTAATCCTACAATCCCCCCCACGGATTCGTGAGCTATGAGGCTGATATCAGCGGAACAGGATACAATGCTGGATTCGTAAGCATTGGATACCAGCCCGCCTGTGAAGTCATAACCTTCAATGCTGCTGGCGTTTACAGAGCAATTCTCCATCGAGCTATAGTGCAAATAGCCCACCAGACTCGCAGCCTGATATTCGCAGATTACGTTCGCACTCCAGAGCTGTACGTTTTTCACGCTCCCATGGCTAATCGTACTAAACAGGCCACTCCAGCCGCTGGAACGATGGATATTCAGTCCCCAGATCTGGTAATTGTCGCCATCGTAAGAGCCTGTGAATGGCGACTCTAGCGTGCCTATGGGCAGCCAGCCCGTTCCTCCCCCATAAGGGGTTCCGGTAAAGTTGATCTCAGCTATTTGGCGATAATGCGCGCTGAGATTGGTGCGGACACTGTGCAGTTGGGCAGCGTTGGCCACCAGATAGGGATCCTCGGGAGTACCCGATCCTCCGGCAAATTGCGCACAGAGAGGAATCATCAAGGTTAAAAAGGTTATGGACCAGACCAGGGCTTTGCTTGTCATAATCTCACCTTCCTTGTTCGGTAATACTGCTTGCGACAGATTTGGGCGCAGCAAGATAAAATACCATTCCAGAATCATTGCATTGGTGTCAATATTTTTCTCAAGTCCGCTTAACTTGGGCAAGTCAAAGATATTTATAATATCTGG
>JALNYD010000194.1 GCA_023230025.1 Candidatus Cloacimonadota bacterium
AATCTCGGCAGCGGCCCCTATCAATTCACCGTTGCTAATACAAACGTACGCACGATGACTCTGCATTGGGGCAATCTGCAACCCTCTGCCAGTCACGCTTATATGGCCAATCAGATCTTTCAGGGTGGCTCCGAAATCACCATGGGGTGGAGCTTCCAGAATAGTTTCCTGATTGATCACTTTGATCTATACATCAAGAATGCTACCGATAGTCTCCTGGTTCTGGCCAACTATCCCGCTAATGCAACAAATTATACCTACATCCTGCCTCAGAGCATTGATATGCCTGAAGCTAATGTATATCTTGATGTAACAGCAACAGATGGCATCCTTACGACCTATCAATCTGCCCACACATTGGCTTTTGTGCCCAAGATGAATCTGATCTATTGCGAACCAGGCTGGATCACTAAGAGTAATCCCTTTATGGAAACCAATTTTAGCATTGAGGATATCTTTGGCGCTGGTGCGGCTGGATATGCCTGGGATGATGAATGGTTGAACGTGCTGGACTTTGATTTCAATACTCCTTACTTTGTCCATGCAACGGATTACGTCTTCAACAGCACTACATCTGCTGTCCAGAACACAGAAGTGTTTGTGGAACTTGTCCCGGGCTGGAACTTTGTAGCCAATCCTCATCTCTGCAGTTATGATATTGCTTCACTTCGATTTTTGGTGAATGGGAATATCTTCCGCTATAGCGAGATGATCGATCAAGGATTGATTTCAAGGGCTGTATATGTATATCGTAACAATAGCTATCAGATCGTGGAAAGCATTCAGGCTCATGAAGCCTTCTTCATCAATAGTTATGCCGTAGAGAACATGAATGTGCAGCTAAGCTTCTACCCCTATTTCATTGCCCCTGCGATTACTCCCCCAGCCCCTAACTGGTCAGTAAAAGTAGTGGCTAATCAAGCCGACGAAGATAGTTTCAGTTTTGGGGCAAGCCCAATTGCTGCAAATGGCTACGACTTCCGGATGGATTTGCCAAAAGCTCCGGAGAAGACTCTCTTCTCAGGGATAACAGCATACCTCTATTCACCCGAAGATACTCAGTTATCCGCCCTGCAAGAGGAGTTCCGGGCCAATTTCCCAAGCACACAAGAGCAGGATATGGTGTTCAATTTCGCCATCACTGTACCCAACACTGATCCGGTGCAATTCACATTCCAGCCCCAAAACGTACCAAATCACTGGACGCTTCGCTTCGTAATGGATGGGATTCCGATGTCCATTACTGAAGAAGCAGTGTATGAGTTCACTCCTCCTGAAGCCGGAACCTATGAAGGTTATATCCGCGTGAGCAACCACTATGTCAGCAACAACGACCTCGTGCAGGGAGCCATCAGTCAGCTCAAGGTCTATCCAAATCCCTTCAATCCCAGCACCACAATCAGGTTCAACAATGCCTTAGCTCAGGATGTGAAAGTGGATATCTTCAATATCCGGGGACAGAAGGTCTGCCAGCTTCACAATGGCAATCTGCGCAGTGGCATGCACAGCATTGAATGGCTGGGTAGAGATGAGCGAGGACGCTCAGTTGCCAGTGGCATCTATTTTGCCAGAATTCAAACTTCGAATAATAGCAAAAGCATCAAGATGATGTTGATGAAATAGGATCTGAAATCCAGATCGATAAATTGAAAGCCGGGGTCCAGGATCCCGGCTTTTTATATTCAGAAGGGTTTATTATCCAATTTCACGCTGTATCTTTGCTCCGATGCTATTCAGCTTTTCTTCAATGCGGTCATAACCACGATCGATGTGATAGATTCGGGATACAGTGGTGCTACCCTCGGCAACCATTCCTGCCAAAACCAATGCGGCACTGGCTCGCAGATCAGTGGCCATCACCTCTGCCCCACTAAGCTTTTCCACACCCTTAACGCTTGCTACATTTCGGTCCATTTTGATGTTTGCCTGCAAGCGGTTTAGCTCCGCTACGTGCATAAAGCGATCGGGAAAAACAGTATCTTCAATGTAGCTGACACCATCAGCCAGACACATTAGAACTGTGAATTGTGCCTGCAAGTCTGTAGGGAAGCCAGGATGGGGAAGCGTAAGGATGTTTACTGGTTTGATCTGATCGGGAGGAGTAACTGTAATGTCCTGCCCCGAAAAAGCTAGTGAACAGCCAGCTTCACGAAGTTTATCCAATAGCGGCATCAGATGTTCCTTTTGGCAGCCGCATACTGTAACAGGCTTTGTGGATAGGGCTCCGGCAATCAGGAAAGTGCCTGCTTCAATGCGATCGGGAATCATATTCATTTCTACGGGAAACAAATCATCCACACCGTGAATCTCAAGAGTGGTTGTGCCTTTACCAGATATTTGTGCCCCCATTTTGTTCAGCAGATCGATTGTGGAATCCACTTCAGGCTCCATTGCAGCATTAAAAAGCCTGGTTGTGCCACTGGCATAAACCGCCGCCATCAGAGTGTTTATCGTTGCTCCCACAGAGGATTTGTCAAAATGGATATCCGTCCCAACTAGTTTCTCTGCTTTTGCGTTGATATAACCATGCTCAATCTCGATGGTTGCACCCAAAGCTTCCAGGGCTTTCAGATGCAGATCCACAGGTCTGGTGCCGATTGCGCAACCCCCAGGAAAGCTGACCCTGGCCTTGCCCAATCTTGCTACAAGCGGTCCCAACACATAAATTGACGCCCGCATTTTGCTCACCAATTCATAGGGAGCTTCGGGGAAACACACGTCCTTGCTATCTATTGACATCGAACCATTTTCATATTCTACACGTGCACCAATCACACGCAAGAGATGCGCCAGAGTCTTCAGATCAATCAGATTGGGTACATTTCTCAAGATGGACTTGCCTGGAGCCAATAAACAGGCTGCCATGGCCGGCAGGATAGCGTTCTTTGCTCCGCTCACATAGATGTTTCCGCTCAATTCACGGCTGTGTTCAATGATGAACTTATCCATATTATCCTCGTTTTTGAAGTATCAGGTAGCGATCTCGACCAGATAGATCCTTTCCTTTTTCCAGAGTTCTGAATCCAGCGTTTTTTGTCAAGCATAGCAACTGCTCTTGCTGGCTGCATCCATGCTCAAAGGCAAGAAATCCTGATGGCTCAAGATGCTCCTTTGCCTTGTTGATGATAGCCTTGTAATACTTCAGGCCACCATCATCAGCCAATAGAGCTTGCTTCGGTTCATGATCCCGCACCATGGGATCAAGCAACAGGTACTCATCATGCGGAATATAGGGTGGATTTGAAACGATCATATCGAAGCTTGAAGGAGAATCTGGAAACAGGTCAGCACACTGGAAGCAAATCTGACAACTATGTCTGGCGGCATTGATTCTTGCTACATCCAGAGCCGATTCGCTGATATCAGTGGCATACACATCAAGATTAGGAATCAGATGCTTCAGGGTGATCGCAATCGCTCCACTCCCACAGCCAATATCCAGCACGCGATCATTATCCTTGAGATACCTGACTATCGCTTCCACAAGTACTTCGGTATCAAATCGGGGAATCAACACTCGTTCATCCACATAGAAATCAAGACCATAGAACCAGGCTCTTCCCGCAATATACTGAGGTGGAAGCCCTTGAGCTAATTGATCCAGCCAGGATCGCAATTTCTGAGTTGTCTGAGGATCAGGTTCAGCAATCAGAACAAGGTCGGTTTTGTTCAGATGCAGCAATTCGCAAAGCAAAAAGTTGATATCCGCCCTGGAACAAGCCGGGAAAAGCTCGTACCAGGTTTCAAGATTCATCTTTCTTGGTATGCAACAGACTCTTTTGAATGGTTACCATCCGGCCTTGTTTGGCAAAGACGATCTTATCACTAAGGTGATAGAGCAGGGAAAGCCCTCGGCCATGTTCTTTGATGTCCAGGATCGGTTCGCTTTTCACCTGATTCAACCAGTGTTCATAATCGAAACCCTGACCTTGATCTTCAACAGTAATCTCGATCACGTTCGTTATGTTATCAATCGAAAAGCTAAGGCGCAAGACCCGTGCATTGATTTCTGGATCCTGAATCTTCTGGTCGATCAGGCTCTGTAACTGATCGTGCCCCAAAGCCCGATCTTCCACACTGAGCCCCAAAGTTCCATGGATATAAGCGTTATAGACCATTTCATCCACACATACCAGTAGTTCGTTGAGAACTTCGGCGTTCACCTTGAAGCGGTGTCGCAGGTGGGCACTGAATACTTTTGAGATGGCAAATTTGGTGAAGTTCTCTACGTTGAACTCATAATCGAAGGAAGCTCGGTTCAGGATCGAAAAGAATCCAGAGATATCATCCCTACTGCGTTTACGAAACATGAGCTCCTTGATGGAGTGAATCATCTGCTTGGTGTCTATCGGTTTACGGATGAAATCACTAGCCCCCAGACGGATGGCTTCAATGAAATAGTCATGTTCAAGATATCCGGTCATCAGGATGACATCCAGTGAGTTCTCAAAATCCTGCCGAACTCTACTGAGGAATTCCAAGCCAGAGACTCCAGGCATTTCAATGTCACAGATCACAAGATCATATTCATTCTTGTAGATCTTGCGTAAAGCATCGCTGCCATTGAAGGCAGTATCCACACTGTATCCACTGATTGTGAGGATGGATTGCAATGAGTTCACGATGGCGATGCTATCATCAACCACCAGTATCTTGGGTTTGTCTGGCATCAACTAACCCAAATTGACTGTGAAGAGCTGGTTCAGCTTCAGCATAGTAAACAACTCATAAACGCTGTTTGAGCTGCGAACCACTTCAATGTCTCCGCCTTTAGAGATAAAATCTTTGTAAAACAGTAGTATCTTGCCGATGCCGGTCGATGATATATTCCGGCAATCCAGAAGGTCCAATTCCAAAACTTTAGCGTCGCTTTGCATTACTTCGGTAAGTCTTTCTTGTAAAACATGAGCATTTTCGCTGTTCAGAATGCCATCGATCTTCATGTCAGCAATGTCACCACTAAATACTAGCTCGATATTCATAGCTGTCTCCTAGAACATAATTTTACATTAAAGCAAAATAAGGGTATTCAATATATGTGTCAAGTCTAATCTGAAAAACCGCGGATTCTGCGCAGTACTTCGCCTTGTACTTGTTGTGGAGCGATCTCAAACTTTTTGAACTCGAGTGAATAACTTGCACGCCCTTGCGAAAGACTGCGGATGCGCGTGGAATAGCCAAAGATCTCGGAGAGAGGGATATCTGCAACTACTTCCTGAAGGTATTCATTATGTCTCCGCATCACTTCTATCTTGCCCCGTTTGGCATTGATATCGGAAATAATATCGCCCACAAAATCGTCTGGAGCATGCACTGTGAGCAGCATTATTGGCTCCATGATCACCGGTTGGGCAGCTCGGAGTGCTTTACCGATTGCCATGGAGGTAGCGATTCGGAAAGCAAGTTCATTGGAATCCACGGGATTGTGATCTCCTCCTATGAGTTCTATTGCGACACGTTCTACATT
>JALNYD010000195.1 GCA_023230025.1 Candidatus Cloacimonadota bacterium
AAAGCACCCAGGTCCTTATGGATGAAGTAGTCTCGGGTATTGCGTGCGGTGTATTGATAGATGTACTTCTCCAGTAGAGTGCGTTCTTTTTTCTTTTCGGTGGGAGCTATCAATTCGAAGCCCCTCAGAAAGTCTTCTACTGCAGGCATATCTCTCAGCGTATTGAATATGGTCTCTACCGCCTCAGTATTCTTGGTATCGCGCCAGGTGTTTTCTTGGGAAGTTTTTTGGGGATCACTGCGGTATTCGAAGTTGATAATGAGTTCACCCGCTTCTGTTAACTCAACCGGATGAGACTTATGGATTATAAAGAAGCGTTTATTGTCTTCAGAGCCTTTGATATTGCCATGCTCGCCCTCGGAGGCATCCACGATCCTGAATATGACATTTAGATTGGCAGGGAAGTTGGTATCTTCCTGTATGGCTCGCTGCAAGATATCTGTATCATCGGGGGAGAGCATTTTTTTGATGCCTTGGGAGAGGTTAAAACGGTAATTGCTAAAATACTCTGTGGATTTGATATAGTATTGGTCGGCATTTGCCCAGTGCAGCTTCACCTCTTCACCGTTGTAGGGTATTGCAAAAGGCGCTGCCTTGCCGGACGTTTCTCTGGTGTAATAGCGTCGGGAGATGAAGTCGCCGTCATCGTAATAACGTTCAAAGAAGCGATAAAGATGGTCATAGATCTCTGCTTCGGCTGAGGCGGTGTCCTTGGCAGCCTCGTATCGGGCTTTTGCTTCCAGCACCTTGGGGCTGTTTTCTGGATCGGCTACGCCATATTCTTTTGCCTTCTGAATTTCTTTGTCTATGGCATCCTTCAGCAGCTTCTTTTGGTCTTCATCCACCTGCCCAAAGGCATCCCTGATCACGCTCAGAAGGTCGTTATCTATAAAGCTACTCACTTGCTCTGCTTTGGCGTGCATGATACGATAGAATCCGAAATCTAGGTCGGGTTGATTGAGCTGAAACAGCTCTTTTAGTTTATCTATCAGTTTGGCTCTCAATTGATCTGTTGATGGCATGTATCTCTCCTCAAACTACCTTCCAGCTTATGGTGAACAGATTAGTTACCTTGGTTTTTTGTTTTAAGCGCTGGGATAGGGCTTCTATCAGTTTGTCTCTTTTTTCGGATATTTGGTCTTCAGTGCTAAAGAGTTTTTCCCGCATTTTGCGCTTCTTTTTGTCCAACTTGGCGATTTCTTCCTGCAGGTCGCGTTGTTCCTTCAGAGTAGTGCTGTGGCGGCTTAAGCGCTGCTTTTCCATAATCAGCCGCTTTACACTATCCAATTCCTGCTCCACTGATTTTACCATATCCTCAGCCCATTTATCCAGCTGATCACGAGCTTCGGCAAAGTGTTTGTTATTCTCTTCCAAGTTCCTGGTCAGAGTGGCATCTACGAATCTTTCAGAATCAGCCTGTAAACGTTTTTCAACGCTTGAAATGTCCTGGCTTGCATTAGAAAGGCTAGCTTGGCATTGCATGAGCTTTTCGCAGGTTTCCTGATCAAGGTTATTGCCACTTTCGTCTATTGCAGTAAAGAGCAGATACTCTTCTGTATCAAGAGATTTGACCGATAGGAGGTCGAGTTTCAACCATCCATGCCTGCCCTTGAGTTGCTCAATCAAGCTGATTCTGGTGGGATGATGCGAGATATCAAAGACCACCTCGGCTACGGGGCAAGGTTTCTTTTTGCCTTGCTCCAGGACGTATTCACCCAAAGGATGGCTCATCCGGTAGAGGAAGTCATTACCGTAATTTTCACCATCTTTGGAGATCAGGCGATAAGTGCCTAGTTTGCTAGCCTTGATCGGGGATCTCCTGAGTTTAAATACATGGTTATGCTCATTGAAAATAGCCATGCCATCCAGGATGTGCATGGTCAAATACCAGAACAGCTTGCCTATCCGGTCCAAGGTCTCGACAGCATCAGTGTGGTTTGTTTTGAGGCGTTCGTGCACATCTTCGTCAAAATGCTCCAGAAGCTTCTGACGGGTTTCTTTCAGCCGGGTTTGGATGGCAGAATCCAACTCTTTTTGCAGTTTTTTGAAAGCTAAGGCGATCTCTTCATGGGTGCGGCATTGCTGGTAGATTTCCAGGACTTTGCGCTCAAAATCAACTCCCGATTCCAAGGAACCCAAGACGTCGTCTGAAGCACCAAACACGCCCGTGAACAGGTGGAATTTATCGGTCAGAATCTCGTAAACACGCCGGTCTGCCTCGTTGCGTTCATTGAGG
Source organism: Candidatus Cloacimonadota bacterium (assembly GCA_023230025.1). Classification (GTDB taxonomy): domain Bacteria; phylum Cloacimonadota; class Cloacimonadia; order Cloacimonadales; family Cloacimonadaceae; genus UBA5456. The sequence goes on from JALNYD010000195.1 coordinate 2,237, forward strand.
AAATTGATCACCACAACGTCGTGTTTTTGCCCATAACGGTGGCAGCGTCCAATCCGTTGCTCTATGCGCTGAGGATTCCAAGGCAGGTCGTAATTGATCACTAACGAGGCAAACTGCAGATTTAAACCCTCTGCTCCGGCTTCTGTGGCAATGAGGATGCTTGCCTTGTCCCTAAAACGGTCGATGATGGCTGTTCTTAAATCTACTTGTTTGGAACCAGATGATCTGCCTGTATCCTTGTTTTGCTCCAGCCACTGCTCGTAGATCTGCCCGGTGGCATCATCTTTGTTGGTGCCATTGAAGGTCAGCACTTCATCCCGATAGCCATTGGCTTCCAGATATTCCTTCAGCCAGGCTTGAGTTCTGCGGGATTCTGTGAAGATGACCGCTTTTTGGGCAGCTCCCATTTTGTGCATTTGGGAAAAGCCGATTTCCAGGGCAGTGAGCAAGGCTTTGGACTTTGAATCTACTCCGAAATTTCGCGCAGTTTCAATGAAGCTGTTCAGGTCTTTGATCTCGACTTCCAGTTTCTGAATATCAATCTGGATGGCTTTACTGTCTGGGTTTTCCGCTGCTTCCGCAGTTTCGGTCTCCAGATCCTCCTGGTCTTCCAACAACTCATCCAGCAGGTCGTCATCGATATAATCATCGATGATCAGTTGATCCAAAGCAGATTGCTTCTTCTGATATTCCTGTTTCAAACGTACCAGGCGATCCCTGATGATTTCCAGGGTTCCGGCAACTGCTTGGGGGGAAGAAGCCAGTACTTTGCGAACCAGTAAGATCAACAGGTGTTTTTGGCCCTGTGGTAAGGCATAGTTATCCTCGGAGTTGAGGAATTCCGAGACCCGCATATACAAGTCATGTTCTTGTTCTGTAGGGGTAAAGGGACGAGTTATCAGCCGCCGCTCTGTAAATTTGACATATTCCAAAACCTGGCTGCGCAAGGTTCGCCAGCAGAAACTCTGTAGCCTGGAACGTAAATCGTCCAGATCTCCGCCTGTATTCATATACTGCGTGCGGAATGAAGGAAGGTCTCCAAATATATTCTCATCTATTAGAGTGGAAATTCCATACAATTCAGTAAGCGAGTTCTGTAAGGGAGTGGCGGTCAGAAGTATCTTTTTGATACCATCTGTCGCCCAGCGGATGCGTTGACCTATCTTGTTGCTTTGCCTGTAAGCATTACGAAGTTTGTGCGCTTCGTCTATTACCACCAAATCCCAAGGAAGCAACTTGATAGATTCTGCCTGGTTTCCAGCATAGTGCATGGAGACTATAGATATCTGCTTTGTATCAAAGGGGTTGTCGTGACCCTTTTTCTTCAGGTCTCTGTATGTCTTGGCATCAAGCACGATAACAGGGATGTTAAACTTTTCCTGCAATTCAAGGGCCCATTGCTTTCTCAAAGATGCCGGGCAGATAACCAATATCCTGCGCTTCTTCTCTGCCCAGTACTGACACATTGTCAATCCAGCTTCAATTGTCTTGCCCAAACCAACTTCATCAGCTAGTAAGACACCTTTGGAGATGGGAGATCTGAGGCTAAACAACGAGGCTTCTATTTGGTGCGGATTTAAGTCCACGCAGGCATCAAACAGCGCCCTGCCGACTCTTTCAACTCCTGCACCGCCTTTCCTGCTAAGCTCGTAAGCAAAGTATTTTGCCTGAAAATCTGTTATCATCTACCTACCATCTATTTACTGTTTGCAGAGTGTTGATGCACATCAAAGCAAACAATTTTCCTTGGATCACTCATTGTGTGAAGGACTCAATCTGTCAATGCTAAAATGTCCTTCTGCCATTGATCAGTGAGAAATAGGGGATGATGTAGTGGTTCAAGAGTAACTATCATTACTTGTGTATCGTAGTCTTGTTCACAGGTTCAAGCATAAGACTGCAGCATCAATTTCTCAGATATGATGCTGACTCCTCTATCTCATGTTAACAAGCTCAAGGTTTTTACTTCTTGACTAATCTAACCGCATTTTGAACATAGGAACATGAAGAAAATCCTAGTTACCTTTATTGGCAACAACGACTGCTTTCTCAGAGAGGGAAAAGAGGGCGCCATCATCAGCATCCTCAAACAGCGGGCATTTGATCTATTGTATATCTTGTATAACGATACCCGCTACCTGCAGCACGCATCGGATATACTCCTCTATTGCAGGAAGAAATTCCCCAACCTCACAGTAAGGTATCAAGAAGCCGAATCGTTAAATCCAATCGAGTACAATGTGGTTTATCCGTCTATGGTATCTGCAATCAAGAGCATTTTGAAGGAAGAAGGGACTAAGGATGCGGAGTATACGATATCTCTGACTTCTGGTACACCTACTATGCATTCCTGTTGGATTCTGATAGTGATGGGTGGGATTATCGATGCCAAACTGATCCAATCCTCCCGGGAGGATGGAATCCAAGATGTGAACTTCTCCCTTGATGATTTTCCTCAAATTAGCTCCGAAAAGAAAGCCAAGATCGAACTCACAAAAACTAACCGTGAGAACAAGATACTCCGCAAGCAGCTACTGGATAGCTACGCAGATCTTATCGGTGAGCACGAATCGATCATCCAAGTCAAACGCCAGATCGACAACCTGGCTAAGTATGACATTCCAGTCTACATCAGCGGGGAAAGCGGTACCGGCAAAGAGGTGGTGTCCCGGCTGCTGCATTACAACAGTCCCCGTAAAGAAGGTCCTTTCGTAGCTGTAAACTGCGGTTCGATCAGCGAGAACCTCTTTGAAAGTGAGTTCTTTGGCCATAGAAAAGGATCATTCACTGGTGCTATTGCAGATCATGAGGGATACTTCTGCCAAGCAGATAAGGGGACCCTGTTCATGGATGAAGTGGGCGATTTGCCGCTACCAATGCAGGTTAAATTGCTCAGAGTTTTGGAAGAGGGTGCAATCCAACCTGTGGGAGGCAAGGTTAAGCAGGTGAATGTGAGGATTGTAGCAGCTAGCAACAAGGATCTAAATCAGCTTGTCAGAGAAGGCAGATTCAGAGAGGATTTGTTTTATCGCATGGTACAGGCTCAGATATACTTGAGTCCCTTAAGAGATAGAGGCTCAGACATTCTGCTACTGGCGCGATGTTTTCTAAGTGATTATTCTACCAAAAACAGATCCGATAAGCGCTTTAGTGACAAAGCGGAGAAAAAGCTGCTTAGTTACCGATTCCCTGGTAATGTGAGGCAGTTACAAAATATAGTAAAGC
>JALNYD010000196.1 GCA_023230025.1 Candidatus Cloacimonadota bacterium
TCACATTTGATACACCATTGAAGAATGTTCCTCCCTCCACCAGAATGAAGGTATTGAACACATACCTCTCTTCTGCAATGGGAGAGGGATTCCAGCCACTCATAAAAGCTCTGGCTTTGATGATTGTGGTACTATCAACCGGGATTGCAGCGTTGTATTGCGCTGATTCTTCGGTGGGTTCAGAACCATCTGTGGTGTATCGGATGATGGCGTCAGAAAAGCTACAGGTGATACATACATGCTGAGCAGAGCTATAGAGGCCGCCAGGGATGTTGATGACGGGCTGGGGTAAAGACTCAAAATTAAAATACGCCGAAGCAAGCGGGCTGTCCTTCCAGCCGGAACGGGTAGCTTTTGCCTTGAGAGTATAGTCCCCTTGTTCGAGAACAAATGGCCCGGTATAGACCAGGGTGGGATCACTGCCATCTACCGAGTAGAATATACTCGCTTCCGGGGTGATAGAGGTGATGCTTACGGTTTGCGGGGATTCATAAGCCCCTCCTGGAGGATCAAAGCTTGGCACTGCCACCTGGTCTTGAGTTTTAGTAGAAAGATCACATGAAGATACAATCAGAAAGAGGATTGCTATCAGTATAAGCATACCAGCAAGTCTATGGCTCATAAACACTCCCATTGTGCTTGATCGTACTGTGAGGCAACGTTCAGTCATCAGGAAAATTAGTCAAGAAATATTGCTGCTTCCCTGATTTCGCAGGGGAATTCAATCTGTAATGCCGGTTACTGCCACTTACGGAAAGCATGTATCAGGTCTTGTCCCTTCCCATGTGCTGGTTTTCTCCAAAAATGCCATTCCGGATTCAGAAATTGCTTGACTGATATCAAGCTGCAAGATAGCTTGACCGCAAAACATTAAGGAGCTAAACATGGCCGTCAAGATTGATAAGGACACGTGCATCGGCTGCGGAGCTTGCGTAGATGTATGCCCTGTAAGTGCTTTGCACTTGGAGAATGACAAGGCTGTAGTGGATGAAGGCACCTGCATTGATTGCGGAGCCTGCATTGCTACCTGCCCGGTTCAAGCTATTAGCGAGTAAATAGTCACCCGCTTTTTCAGGTGGAGCAGGCGCATGTGGTCTTCTCCACCTTTTAGTTAACTCTGGGTAAAGAGGAGATAAGATGAAACACTTTGCATTTTTGTTTCTAATTCTGGGTATTGCAAGTTGCCTGGTAGCTATTGATGTTAGTGGTGACCAATCCGGCACCTGGGATCCAGCAGATAATCCATTCAACCTTGTAGGAGATGTTACCGTGCCCGCGGGTAGTGAGTTAACCATCTTGCCGGGAGTGATAGTTCAGGCTATGGGCAATTTTCGGATCAATGCCGAAGGCAGCATCCAGGCAGTAGGCACCGAGACCGATAGCATCCAGTTTCTGAATGCTCAGGAGCCTCCCACCACCTTGTGGAAGGGGATTCGTTTGGAAAATGAGACTATTCAGAGCAACTTCAGCCACATTGTGGTGGAATATGCAGAATACGGCATCAATGCCGTGGATTCCCCAATGGAAGTTTCCAACAGCCGGTTCAGCTACAATCAGCGTGGCATGCACCTCTATGGCATCGGGAATACCAATCCTGCAGTGATGAATGTGCATCACAATCTCATCGAACACACTGCACAGAATGGCATCCTGATCCCCCAAAACAGCAATGCCTGGGTGCATCACAATGAGCTACGCTACAATGGCACGGTTACCCAGTACTATGGCGCCATCCAGCTTGCTAATCAATCCACCGGAGGGGCGAACAACCCCATCATCGAACATAATTATATTCACGATAACTATAAACAGGGCATCACTGCCTGGGACGTGGTGGGTGCGAGCGCTATCAACCCCACCATTCGCTACAACCATATTGAAGGCAACCTCACCGGGATTTACCTTTTAAACGCCAGTGGCATTGTTCACAACAATACTATCATCAACAACTTCATCCCCGGAGACGCCAATAGCGGTGCGGGAATGATGATCAGCGGTGCCACCTCAATACCCTATGTCGCCGAGAACGTGCTGACAGGTAATTTTTGTGCATTCTACATCACCAACAATGCCATGCCGGTCTTGGGCAATCTTGCCGAAAACCATCCCTGGGCTTATGGTCAGAACGTGATCCGAGACAATATTGACGAAAGCAATACTCTGTACTCAGTGGTCTGCGCATCCTATCCCACATCGACCAATGTGATCAAAGCCGAGAACAACGACTGGGGAGTATATACCCCCGCCGAAATCGCCATCGGAATCATTGATCATAACGATAGTCCTGCTTTGCCCACAGTGGATTTTGAACCCTGGTTCGAGCCTCAGACGGGGATCACGATCACTGGTTCATTTAGCTGGGATACCACGGATTACGACGATCTGGAGCCCGATGAGCTCAAGCTTCTGCTCTTTGATCCGGCAAACCGTGAAATCGTGGAAAGTCACGTGTTGCAGAATAATCCCTTTAGCATCACCAGTGAGATTGACGTGAACTTCATCGCCCTCATCACAGCTGTGGATGAAGCCCGGGAAATCTGGGCAGCCGCCGGTTCTTTGGAAAACTTCGACTACTTCATCCCCGAAGGCGAAGCTATCTCTCTGGGAGATATTTACATCGATGCCTGGCAACAGTATCACATGGCGATCAAGGGAGATTCCGAGATCATCGAAGGCAGAGAGGTTTATCCTATCTATAACAGCTTCCTGGTTTTCCAGTATGATAGCGTGGACTACTTCTATGATGAAGGTGACTACCGCTATATCTATAAACATGGTTATGACGCTGATGGCACCTGGCAGGAAGTAAACTTTGGTTGGGGACAGATCCATAATAAAATCCACAATATGGCGCATGGGGAAGGCTGGATTCAGAATTATGCGGAAAATGGCGTGCCCATCCAGAGATCGGTGCAGTGTTACATCGACAATGATTCCGGGCTCAGTTTACTGGTGCGTAATATGGACAATAGCATCCATTCACAGACTTTCTGGGGCTATGCGATGACCTTTGAGCATGAATATCTATATGATGACCAGGTTTACGCCGACCGCTATCTGGACATCGTGGAGATCGAACCCGGAGTAGTGAGGAAATACCATCGTCCCAGCAGCGCGAATACCATCCCGTTATTCAGATTAAGCGGAGCTCCGGTGTGCGGCGATGATTGTTTCGCCATGGATTTTTGGTGGCAAGCGCCAGCTCCCAACGGCAGCGAGTACATCAGCTATAAAGTCTTTATGCGAGACAGCGATGGCGAGGAACAGCTGATTGGCACGGTGGACTTCACGGAGAATACGCTACAAGTTGCTGATGTTACCGGATCCGGCCCAAGCTGGTTTTGGGTGGAAGCCAATACTGCGGGCGGACAGAGCATCTCCAGCGAAGAAGTGATGTTCGAATTCCCCGTATCAAACAGCGATTTAGTGCTGAAGCCGGTACTGACGATCTACCCCAATCCTGTCAGCTTCAAAGCAGGTGCCAGCCTGGTACTGGAACACAAAGGCTTTGAACAGCCTGTACTAAAGGTTTACAACCTGCGCGGACAGCAGGTTTACAGCGCTAAACTGAATAATGATAACGATCAGTGGCGTGGAGTGGATGCCCGCGGCAAGCAAGTGGGCAGCGGAATCTATTTCCTGAGAGTGGATAGTGCCAATCAAGCACCGATTAACCGCAAGATCATCGTACTCAAATAGGTGGAAGGAATGTCCAGAGCTGAACTTGCCCTAAAGAGATATGATGAAGGGTTTAACTGCGCTCAGAGTGTTCTGGGTGCCTTTGCTGAAGAACTTGGTTTGAAAGAGGAAACTTCGCTGCTTGTAGCATCAGCTTTTGGCGGAGGAATGCGTATGGCTGCCACTTGTGGTGCATTGACCGGAGCTTTGATGGCTCTGGGACTGGCGCAGGGCTTTGATAACGCGGATGTTGACAGGAAAGGCCATATAGAAAACTTGACCAAAGAATTTGTGGCGCGCTGGACTTCCAGGATAGGTAACACCAACTGCAAAGATATTCTTGGCACAGATGTTTCCAAACCCGAAGGCAGGGCTGAAGCCAGGGCGGCAGGAGTTTTTGACAGAGAATGCCCACGTTGCATTGAACAAGGTGTACTTCTTCTGGAAGAACTATTTGCCGGCATTGCATGATAATCATTACTAAGTATCTTATATAGCGGGGTTTACTTCGGAGTGAACCCCGCCCAAGCATAGTAACAAAGCCAAGACAGGAGGAAAAATGTCTGAGATTATATACATTAAAGGACGTGAGATTCTGGATTCTCGGGGAAACCCAACCGTGGAAGCCGATATCCATCTGGAAAGTGGCGTGATGGCGAGAGCCGGAGTGCCCAGTGGAGCGTCCACTGGTGAACGCGAAGCCATCGAACTGCGCGATGGTGACAAGAGCCGTTACCTGGGCAAGGGCGTGCTGAAAGCCGTGCAAAACGTTGATGAGATTATTGCCACCGAGCTTTTGGGCATGGAATCCATGCAGCAGGCCGCTCTGGATAAGATGATGCTGGAGTTGGATGCCACCGAAAACAAGGCCAAGCTAGGCGCAAATGCCATTCTGGCTGTATCCATGGCAGCGGCACGAGCTTCCGCAATGGAGTTGGATATTCCCCTTTACCGATATCTGGGTGGAGTAAATGCCCTTACTTTGCCGGTACCAATGAGTAATATCATCAATGGCGGTGAACACGCAGATAACAACGTTGATATTCAAGAGTTTATGGTAATGCCCCTGGGCGCAAAAAGCTTCCGTGAAGCCCTACGCATGAATGCCGAAGTGTTCCATGCCCTCAAATCCATTCTCAAAGGACGCGGTTTGGCTACCTCTGTAGGTGACGAAGGCGGTTTTGCCCCCAATCTGTCATCCAATGAAGAAGCTCTGATCGTGATCGTGGAAGCCATCACCAAAGCCGGATACAAACCCGGTGAAGACGTTTACATCGCTCTGGATGCCGCCGCTTCCTCCTTTGTACAAAAGGACGGCAAATATGCCATCGACGGCAAACAACTGTCCAGCGATGAACTGATCAGCTACTACGAAGGTATGATTGCCAAATATCCGATCTGCTCCATCGAAGATGGCCTGGCAGAGAACGACTGGGAAGGCTGGGCACTGATGAACAAGCGTTTAGGCCATAAGATTCAATTGGTGGGTGATGATCTGCTGGTTACCAACACCAAGCTGATCAAGCGCGGGATCAAGGAAAACCTGGCCAATTCCGTGCTGATCAAGCTGAATCAGATCGGCAGCGTCACCGAAACCATCGATGCCATCAATACCGCTCACAAAGCGGGCTGGACATGTGTGGTTTCACATCGTAGCGGAGAAACCGGAGATACCTTTATTGCGGATCTCGCAGTGGCTATGAATACCGGCCAGATCAAAACCGGTTCCATCTCCCGCAGCGAACGTGTGGATAAATAAAACC
>JALNYD010000197.1 GCA_023230025.1 Candidatus Cloacimonadota bacterium
AGCTCAAAGGTAATGTCATCAATCCTTACACTCATATAGGTTTGGGCGTTGCCATGGCGGAAAGCCACAACCCTTCCGGTTCCAGTGTAAGCACCAAAGGTCACTATATACTCATCCCAGGTTGTAGTTAATGGGAGAGCTTGGATCAATGTGAATGTGGCAGGATCCTGAGGATTGCTGAGTATGCCTACTTCCAGAGTTGCTCCTGTGTAATCTGATTTGGCGCGGAACCTGGTGCGGGTTGTATTGGTCGGAATGGTATTGGCATAAGGCGGACCAATCAACAGCAATTGGCTGGCAATATCCGAACCATTGTACATCACCACGTGATTAGGCGCAGAATATGAATCATCAACCATGGATTTGATATAGGATCCAGAGTCAGCGCTTTGAATAATGGTTGTCCATTGAACAGGAAGGTTGGGGGCAGTGACCGAATCGAAGTTTTGCAGATAGGGTAATGCCACGATTGTGGGATCCACACAAGTAGCAGAGAAGCTAACCGTATGGCTTTCCCGCGTTGAGCGCAGGGCTATACTTCTGGTACCGGTCTGATTGTCGACAATGGTGATGGTTGCTTCATGTTCACCAACGGCTGTGGGATTGTATCGAACTGTAAACTGCGCAGTTTGTCCTGTATTCAGAGAAAGCGGCAGAACTGGCAGGTTTTGAAGGCTAAAGAAAGGTGATCCACTGATCGCAATGCTGTTGATCCCAAGGCTGCCACCACCTACATTCATGATTCTGATCTGCTTATCGTAGGTGTTATTGAGTAAGGTTGTACCGAAATCCCAGGCAATGGGTGCCACATAGAACAGAGGTTCATCGCTCAGAGGAGTCATATGGAAGGTAACCATGTGGTAATTCATCTGGGGATCAACTCCGGCGGGAGGATTGGCTGGATCATAGTCAGTAACATCGGCATACACATTCAAGGTACGCAGTTGAGTCCCTGTCTGGCAGCGGAAGCGATCGGAACTGCTGAAGTACATGGTGTCCATGGGACGTTTTACCATCATCACCAGGTTTCCACCTGCATATGTGAATACCGTTTGCAAGGGGATCACGATACTGCTCTGTCCGCTGGGGAAGTTCACCAAACCATCATAAACCAGAGTAAAATCATCATACGGACGCCATCCTCCACTGAGGTCATCTTCCGTAGTAGTAGCCAGCCATATCTTCATCTCTTTATTTGGTAGATTGTTGAGGAAATCACTATATAAAGTGATACTGGTGATATTGCCAAAAGCGCTCATCTCGTCTGTATAGTAAATAGTTTGGTTGAGGCTGTTTTTATAGAAGAAATCCATAGGGAGTCGCCCCAGTAGATCGCCAGTTCCGATTGTGACGGCCATGATCCCTTCTGGGAATACTGATATCTGCAGAGGGGGAGTCTGGTCATTCAAGCTGTTCTGATCGCCGGCAAGCAACACTTTTGCATAAATCTGCATGGGACCTTCAGTGGTGGGAGTCCAGCTAATGGGCACCTGAACTACTTCATCTGCGGCCACGGTAAGTCCATTAGCAGAAGCTAACTCAATATCTCCATCCACAGCGTACAGCTTTACCTGATAGGCAGATTGAGTGACAGTTCCTCGATTGACGACTCGAAGCATGTACTGAGACAGGCTGTTTACAGATGGAGTGGTATTCCCTGTTATCTGCAAAGCTGCCAGATCATTGTCTGGCGTTTGTTCAAGCATCACATCGTCAATCCTAATGGTCTCATAGCTGTTTATGTTGGCATGCTTGAATGCTATAAACCTGCCTGTTCCGGTATAAGCGGCAAAACTGACAATCTGTTCGCTATACTGCAACGTTAACTGGACTATCTGAGTTTCCACATAAGTAGTGGGATCCGCTGGATCGGACATTACGCCGACACTCAATTGTGACGTTTGATTGTTAGATTTCGCATAGAAACAAACCCGGCTGCTACTGATAGAGATGGAGTTATCCAGAGGTGGGCAGATCAGGAAGAGCTGGGAACTCATATCCTCTGCGTTATACATTCCCACGCAGTTGGGATTTGAATACCCGGCGTCGTTAGTTTGCACATAAGCATAGGTGGTTGTACTGGTAACATGTTTCTGCCAATCCAAAGGGATATTGGGAATTGATACCGCATCAAAGTTTTGCGAATAGGGCAAAGTATAAATGTAGGGATCCATGCAATTGCCCGTGATATCCACAGTATGAGTCAGGCGGGTTGTGTTGTCAACAACTGTCAGAACTGCGCTATGATCTCCGGCAGCAGTTGGCGCATATTGAATGGTCAGGGGAATATTCTGCCCGGTAGAAAGATTCTGAGGCAGGTCAGGAAGATTAGTGATGGTAAAGAATGGGTTTCCTGATAGAGATATTGAGCTTATCGCAGCCACTCCACCTCCGCCATTCATGATTGATATTGTACGATTCACGCTCTGATTCATCAAGACTTGCGGGAAGTTCAGGGGGCTGGGGTTGACCATCACGATTGGATCCGGGGAAAGCGGAGTCATATACAAAGAAGTCTTGGGGAAGATCGTTGAAGTGGCAGTTCCAGCTGGAGGGGCATCCGGAAGATACTCTGTGGAATCGCTCTGTACTCTCAGAGCTCGTTGCTGAGTATTGCTTTGAACCTTAAACACATCCATAGAGTTGTAGTATTGGGTATCCATGGGACGATTCACCATCATCACCAGATTCCCACCCGTATATACATAGGGGGTGCTAAGCGGGATCATAATAGTATTTGCGCCACTGGGAAAAGTAACAGTACCATCAAATACCAAAGTCAAATCTCCTGCAGGTACCCACCCTTCACTTAAGTCCTGGTTGGCTGTGCTACCAAGCCAAATCTTGATAGGTTTATCCGGGAGGTTGGTCTGGAAGTTGTTATAAAATGCAATTGCCGAAATTGTGCCAAACATGTTGATTTCAGTTGGGTAATAGATCGTTTCATACAGGCTGTTTCGCCAAAACATATCCACAGGCACGCGGTCTTCCTGGTTACCTTCACCAATCGTGATCACAGCCATGCCTTCGGGCATCACGGTAATTTGATAATATGATGTATAGTCATTTTGAGGGTTCTGATCTGTTGCGAGTATAACTTTTCCCCGCAACTGCATGGGTCCCTCAGTATCGGGAGTCCAGGTGATTGCAAAGCTATGTGTTTCTCCGGGGTTCAAAGCCACGCCATCTGCACTCCCAAGAACAGTATCATCGGCGTCTATCAATTGCACGACATAGGTACTCTGAGGATTCACACCCCGATTCCGGATATTGATGTTATAGACAGTCGGGCTATTCACAGATGGAGTCCGGTTCCCGCTGATGCTGGTAGCTGATAAATCGTCACCTTGCGGGGTTACTGGAATGAACTGATATATTACTCCATTTCCAGGATACTCAACTATGGAATTGTTGGCCAGAGTGATGGAATATATTGCAGGAGTCCCCGGAGTGATACTGATAAAACTCTCTGATCCACCTGGTGCCATATTGATCCCAATTGAGGCGCTTGGATAGTTATTGGCTCCACTACTAGGTCCATAACAGAATTCGATTTTGCCATTTTCATATAGCAAGACCTGAAAATCCAGGCTATTATCTGCTGAGTAGTTCCATCTTAGACCCTGATATTGAATCGTAAAGATTCGATTCGGAGCAGTGCCGCTGAGCAGGGTAGAGGCTGTGCCGGCGAAAAGACTTGTATCATCCCACAGGGGAGCTAAAACGGGAAGCCATTCCACACTCTCCAAAATGTTTGATAGATTGGAATGGGTAAAGGTTGTCCCCAAGCCAACCCATCCGTTGGATGATACCATCACGGATTCAAAATCATCTTCTCCATAGGGGAAGCTGAAACCGATGGGAATGGCTGCTGATATGGCGTCATCAGTTTGGATATCCGAAATGGGAGTTCCTGTGATGGGAGTGTAAGTGCCAATGGTGGAATTGAAGGAGTAGAACTCTTCAATATCCGCAAAACATAAAAATACAAAAGAAAATGCGGCCAAGAGCAGGCATAGCTTTTTCATGTCTTTCTCCTTATGTTCTAGTATGTTAGTAAACTCCAGTAAACAAAATATCCTGGCAAATATATGAGCTTGATTGTGTAATGAACCAAGTCCCTTGCATAAAAATGAATCGGTTGGAACTTGTAAAGGAAAAAAAGCGGCTTTTGAATCATCCTCAAACTAACTGAGGAAAATCTGCCACTAAGCACCATATTCTTCCTTTGGGAGATAAGTGGAACAGTAATTGCTAAGTCAACTGGACAAATAGTATAGAGGAATGAATCTGATGAAATCTATCATTACCATCCTGATCCTGATGCTTGCTATATCCTCTTGTGATATGGTTGATTTAGATCAAAAAACTGTGCTTATCACCGACTATGGTTTTGATCTAAACGAACTTGATTATTCCCGCCTCTTTAAAAACCGGGACCGCCTGTACAATTCCCATCAGAATGCACCGGCAGATTCAGAGGGTGTTCAACTCTTCTTATATGAAGGACAATACTACTATCATCCAGTTCACCTCTGCTACAGAAGTTTGGAAGCTTTGAATGATTATAGCAAAACCAATGACAACATCTATCTAAGACATGCCGAAAAATCTATGGCTGCCCTGCTTCGGAATGCAGATCGCTATCAGGACATGATCTATTTTCCTTACATGTTTGATTTTAAAGTGTCGGAGGATCTTGTCTATCTGGCACCCTGGTATTCAGGAATGGCTCAGGGCCTGGCTCTGGCAGCTTATAGCAGGCTCTATTACTTTACTGGCAATGAAGAATACACTGCAGTTGCAGATTCCATCCTGAGGACTATGACCGATTATGATAGCCCATATTCCTGCGTCAAGATTTGTACAAATCACAATCTTCTGGGTTATGGAACCTATTATTGGGTCGATGAATATCCTGATGGTCCAGATCGCTTTGTCCTGAATGGCTCAATTATCGGAGCAATGGGCTTGTATGATCATTGGTGGGTGTATGGGGATGAAAAGTCACGAAATCTCTTCAGTGCAGAGCTTTCAACGGTCAAAGATCATGTTTTGAAATATCGAAATGTCGGCGCTATAAGTGCCTATTGTCTGCTTTTCAGAAACCAGCTGGAAAATTACCATCTGGTGCATATTAACCTATTGAATAAGTGTACGGAGATAACGGAAGATTCATATTTTACGCAGATTGCAAATCTGTTTCTCGAAGACTATCCGGTTAAAAGGTAGAGATTCTTAACTCTCGTCCCAGAGCTTGCCGGGTCGGTAAAGCTACATTACGAAAGATGTCGGAGCTTCGGAAAGCTCCACTAGTGCGCCTGTGCGCATTGCATTTCAGATCGGTGAAAGTCCGATTCAGGGTATCGTCAAGCCCTGTAGCTGAAGGTAACTGCGTCACCGTGAGGTGGG
>JALNYD010000199.1 GCA_023230025.1 Candidatus Cloacimonadota bacterium
CTATTCAAGAGTCTCCCTGATGGCTTTGAAGCCAAGGGCGATATCTTTGTCTTTGTGGATGAGTGTCATCGCACCCAGTCCGGGGACTTTCACAAATCAATGCGCTCCATCCTGCCCAAGGCATTGTTCATCGGCTTTACCGGAACTCCACTACTGAGGAAAGATAAACGTACAACTCTGGAGATCTTTGGCAGATACATCGATACCTACAAGTTTGATGAGGCGGTGCGGGACAAGACCATCGTGGACCTGCGTTATGAAGCCAGGGATATCGACCAGCGCTTGACTTCCGAGGATAAGATCGACAAGTGGTTCGAGGCCAAGACCAAAGGATTGAAACCGCTTGCCAAGGCAGAACTTAAACGCAAATGGGCAAGCATGCAGAGAATCCTGAGCTCCAAGAGCAGACTGGAGAAGATTGTGGCGGATATTCTGCTGGATATGGAAACCAAAGACCGCCTTGCCAGTGGCAGGGGCAACGCCCTGCTGGTGTCCGGATCTATCTTCCAAGCCTGTAAGTATTATCAGCTCTTTCTGGAGCATGGTTTCACCAAGTGCGCCATCGTTACCTCTTACGTGCCCAATATCAATGACATCAAGAAGCAGTATTCCGGAGACGACGACATCCCGGATGAGCTGTTGCAGTATCAGATCTATCAGCAGATGCTGGATGGCAAGCCGGTTGAGGCATTTGAAGATGAAGCCAAGAAACGCTTTGTGGAGGAGCCAGGGCAGATGAAGCTCTTGATCGTGGTGGATAAATTGCTCACCGGCTTTGACGCACCATCTGCTACGTTTCTCTATATCGATAAACATATGCAGGATCATGGCCTCTTTCAGGCTATCTGCCGAGTGAACCGGGTGGATGACGAAGACAAGGAATACGGCTTTGTTATAGACTACAAAGATCTCTTTTTCAAGCTGGACAAGGCGGTGATGGATTACACCTCAGGTGCCTTTGACAATTTTGATCCGGATGATGTAAGCGGGCTGCTGACAGACAGGCTAACTAAGGCAAAAGAGCATCTTATGGAAGTGCTGGAGAGTGTGAAAGCACTCTGCGAGCCGGTGCAGCCACCCAAAGCCGAAAAAGACTATATCCGCTATTTCTGTGGCAATCCGGACAACGCGGAAGACTTGGAAAATAACGAAGCCAAGCGCCTTCTGCTTTACAAGACCACTGCATCACTGGTGCGGGCCTATTCAGAGATCGCTTCAGAAATGGCAGAAGCTGGCTTTACCGATGAGGAAACCGCCTGTATAGTAAAAGACATCAGCTTCTTTGAGAATCTGAGGATGGTGATCAAGCTGGCGAGTGGAGACTATATTGACCTCAAGATGTATGAGCCTGCCATGCGGCATCTGATAGATGCTTATATTCAGGCAGAGGATAGCGTCAAGATCACCGCCTTTGACGATCTGGGCTTGATCGATCTGATCATCCAGAGGGGTCCGGCTGCTATCGATGAGCTTCCTGAGGCTATCAAAGACAATCAGGAAGCCACTGCCGAGACCATCGAGAACAACGTCCGCAAGACCATTATTGACGGTATGCCCGGCAACCCAATCTACTTCGAGCTTATGTCCAAACTGCTGGCAGAGATCATCAAGCAGAGGCGCAATCAAGCCTTGAGCTATCGGGAATACTTGCAGAAGATCATCGAACTTGCCAGGCAGGTGCGCAAGCCGGAAAGATCCCAAAGATATACCCCCAGGCTCGATACACCGGCCAAGCGTGCTTTCTATGACAATCTGGGCAGTGATGAAGGGCTTGCCGTATCCTTGGATGAAATCATCAGGAGAACCAAGAAAGCTGATTGGCGGGGTGACCTGATCAAGGAACGGGAAGTGAAACGGGCTATCCGCAGCCTGGTGAGCGATCCCGACCAGGTGGAAAAGATCTTCGAACTGGCCAAGAACCAGCAGGAGTATTGATGCCCAAAGCTGTTGCTACCAAAGCATCGAAAGATATCATCAGCCAGATCACAGTGGGCGACTACAAGATTGATGTGGTACGCAAGAGCATCAAAAACCTGCATCTATCGGTCTATCCTCCCAGCGGGAGGATCAGGATCGCCGTTCCCAGGCAGATGGATGATGAGAGTATCCGCTTGCACATCGTTTCCAAACTGGGCTGGATCAAAAAGCACATCGCCAGATTCGAGCAGGTGGAGCGCCTTTCCCATCGTGAGTACATCACAGGAGAAAGCCATTATCTGGAAGGGAAACGCTATCTCTTGAATGTGATTCCGGACTCCAGCATCAACCGGATCAAACTGAGAGGCGGAGCTTACATCGACCTCTATGAAAAGTCCGGAACCCCTATCTGGCATCGTCCATTGATGCTACAGGAGTGGTATCGGGCCAGGCTCAAAGCCAGAGTGGAACCCCTGATCATCAAATGGCAGGACATAATCGGAGTACAAATCTCCGAGTGGGCGATCAAACAGATGAAGACCAAATGGGGCACTTGCAACATCCTCGCCAAGCGCATCTGGATCAATCTGGAACTGGCCAAGAAACCGGAAGACTGCCTGGAATACATCATCGTCCACGAATTGCTGCACCTATTGGAAAAGCACCACAACAACAATTTCAAAGCCCTGATGGATAAATACCTTCCCGACTGGCGAGTCAGGAAGGATGTATTAAACAGATTCCCACTTAGCCATGAGGAGTGGGAATATTGATGATTAGGGGCTGTAGAATATGTACACGAAGATAACCATTATTTAATTGAAAAAGGGAGATAGAATGGCCGAATCGAGGCAGATTAACTATTGGGTTTTTCAAGCGAACCCAAAAATGTATGATCTTATAGGGGCTTTACGGGAGGGTAGCGTATCAAGGTGGAAAGTTAACGCGCACCGTGACAAGATTCATATAGGCGACAAAGTAATAATTTGGGCAACTGGGACGGATGCAGGTTGTTACGCATTGGCTGAAGTGACGGGTGAACTGGATATGATTGCCAAAGACGAGAAAGAGAAAGTGTTTTACAAAGACGAATCATATGCGCAAGCTCAACCTAGGGTGGAAATCTCCGTAACTCATAACCTGTATGATAGGCCTATACTGAGATCACAAATAGCCGATTTTAAAGAATTGGCAGATTTAAAAGTCGGTATGCAAGGTACTAATTTCACCGCTACAAAGAAGCAGTTTGAGACATTGGAAAGGCTGGCTCAAGCTTCAAGCCCCAATCAGTACACTAAACGCTATTGGATTTATACTCCAGGCAACAATGGCGACAAATGGTATGAGTTCTATGAACAGGGTATCATGGCTATCGGTTGGAATGAATTGGGAGACCTAAGCCAGTTCTCTACGAAAGACGAGGTCGAGGTCGAGTTAAGAAGATTGAGTGGACAAAACGAGATCAAGAAAACCAATGATGCCTTGGCTAATTGGCAATTCAAACACGAGATCAGCATCGGCGATGTGATAATAGCCAAGAAGGGCCAGACAGTACTCTTGGGATACGGCGAAGTAAGTTCAGATTTCCAATATGATCCAGATAAGCATGAATATAAAAAGTACCGAGAAGTCCAATGGATTAAGAATGGCGAATGGGAATTGAAACCCCCTCATACTCTTATTGCAAAAACACTCACTGAGATAACAAACTATCACACTGACCATCCTGATTATACCTACTATCAGGACTTTGCGCTGGCTGTGATGAACGGCGAAGTTATTGATAATCCACCTGAACCACATCACGATCATCATACTGATCACCCGCTCAACCTCATCCTTTTTGGTCCTCCCGGTACCGGAAAGACTTATAACACGATCAACAAGGCTGTGGCCATCGCAGAAAGCACATCAGAAGATGAGCTGGAGAGAAAATACCGAACCAGGGAAGAACTGACGGCCAGATACCGCCAATTGGTTGGTGAGGGAAGGATCGTATTCACCACTTTCCATCAGAGCATGAGCTATGAAGACTTCATCGAGGGGATCAAACCGGTCAATCGGAATGATGGCTCCCTATGTTATGAAGTGTTGCCCGGAATCTTCAAAACACTCTGTGTACAATCCACTCAGGAAGATTTCAGGGTTGTAGACACGCATCACAAGGTCCTAAAACCCAGAGACAGCGGTACTACCCCAATCAGTGATCAGGAATTCAGTAGAATGTATGATACTTATCTTGAAACCCTGCCTGATGATAGCGAGACTAAGCGCTCCAGGGTGATTCTGTACACTGTAAGAGGAAATCCTTTTGATGTTTACAGAACTGCGAATAAGTTGAGTATCATGGTTCGGGCGGGATCAAAGCGTACCCCGAGTCAGATATCAAAAAATGAACTGCTGCTGGTTTACAGAAAACGAAAGAGGCCCAATCTTATCTCTTATGAAGAAATTCTGATCGATGAG
This sequence comes from Candidatus Cloacimonadota bacterium, assembly GCA_023230025.1. Taxonomy (GTDB): domain Bacteria; phylum Cloacimonadota; class Cloacimonadia; order Cloacimonadales; family Cloacimonadaceae; genus UBA5456. The sequence continues at coordinate 4,384 of JALNYD010000199.1, forward strand.
ATACTGAAGCTGCGTGTAGCTGATCCAGAGCGCTCCGTCGATAGCAGTTTTGACCAGGCATACGCCAGACTTTGCTCTGACCTGAAATCAAGTCCTAATCATGTGATGAAGGTCAATACACCCAATGGAACTGAATTTGGCATATCCCTGAATGGTAGTGGCAATCTAACAGTGCATACTGCTCCAGAGTTCAAACCAAGTGTAACCATAACAAGGCAAAACATCTATTCCCACGCGATTGGAGAGGATGTCCCTCCATACGATAAGGGCTATTTTCTGGGTGTGCTGAGGCTATTGATTGATAAATACGGCTTCGACGATAACACTCAAGATGGTTTTTCAGGTGCTGGAAACAGTCCGGAAGATTTTGAAACACTCTATGAGCTTCTAATTGAAGAAATCAGAGATAAACTATCTAACAATGAGAAGTATCTCTTGCATACAAAAATGGATCGTCCTCGTGAGGTAGTCAAGATATTGCCCAATAACACATTGGTAGTCAGTAGCCCGGATAATCGAACCTATGAAATTGACGTGCAGGCATTGCGTAAGCTATTCTTATTGGACAGAGATCCTAACACTTCATCAAGCAAAGACATCGATGAGATTACCGGCAAGTGGCACAGTTCCGCATACCGGGCTATATGGAGCAAGATCGTCATGATATCTGAAAGCCTGCAAACTGAATCTTCAGATGACCGGATGACAAACGTGGAAACGAGTACCATTGAAGGTATCGAACAGGGCAACCACGATCTATCCTTAGCACCTAAGATCCTCATCATCGATGAGATAAACCGTGGTAATGTATCTCAGATATTTGGAGAACTCATAACTCTGATAGAGCCTGATAAACGCGCCGGGATGAAGGAAGCCCTGGAGGTGACTCTGACATACAGCAAGAAGAAGTTCTCTGTGCCTTCAAACCTTTACATCATTGGTACCATGAACACCGCAGACCGTAGCGTTGAAGCCCTGGATACAGCTCTCCGGCGCAGATTCAGCTTT
>JALNYD010000200.1 GCA_023230025.1 Candidatus Cloacimonadota bacterium
TGGCATTATAAAGTGACACCCCAAATGTCATATAGCCATCAGTGTGACAAATAGGCATAAGCCTTTATCTGGTGTAGAGATGCTTAGGACTGCTTTCGGAAAGATGTCATAGTGGTTTTGGACTTCTTTGGACTGGTTTGTGACAGTTATGTGTCAAATATGGACTGATTTCAGACTGATTTCGGAACTGTTTGAATCTCAACGAAATAGACCAGTTGGAAAGACTCACAGTGTGAGTGGAACGGTTTGAATGAGAGATTTGTGCAAGGTCTGAAAGTAGTCTATCAGTAGAGAAACTTTGACCTATACTTAGTCGGATATCAAGTCATGATTGTTCATGACTCCTGTTTACGCACTTCTGCAATTGTAGAAGAATCTGTAAGATCGGCTTCCATGTTAATCTGTAACAGGGCAGCCATGTTCACAGGTGGAAGAATAATGGGTGGCATTCCTGAGCGGTAACTTAAACTAGTTATAAACTCTCTGACGTAAGGGAACATGTGTGCAGGGGCGTGGTTATTGATGAATGCGCTCAACTCCATGTTAGGATTATTCATGTCTTTTCGAAAAACGCCGACAAAAGAAAGCGTAGCAGTAAATACTTCGACTTCAGTGCTATCGCCTTTACTAATTCCCCTAGCATTGACGTTCAAAGTGCCTTGCGCATGCTCCTCGGAGACACAGGATCCATGATAAGATAACTCGATTTCTGTATGTACATTTTTAGGAAATACAGGATGTCTTTTGAAATCCACGTCTACTAACAAGATAGATTCAGTAATTATTCCGGGCTCTCTTGAGTTATCCATTATGCCGCCAAATCGTAGTTAATCTTTTTATCATCTTCTGAGTAAACACACCACTTATCAACAACATTATCTACTTCTACAGAACGTTGGTTCAATTTGAGCACTGATATTTCTTGACTATGATCTCGATTTGAATGCACACTGCTTACCTCGTTTGGAATATGAGACTCAACAAAGCTGTACGGAGTCATCTGCCTGTTTAAAACAACTGAAACTGAATAAAAGGAGTTCTCAGAAAAATACTTCGAGTATTGCTGATTCATCATACGGCGAAATTCTTTATCCGCATGCACTTCAGTATAAGAATGAAATATCCGGTACCTGTCTCCAGTCTGATCATACTCATATGAAAAAAGTATGTCTGGGCGAATTTCTTTCATGGCTTGAATAAAAGACATCACTAGGTCTTGGGGGCTTTTCATCTTATCTCCTTTATTGTATGGCTTCAATTGCTTCTTCAAATTCATTTACTAAATCTAAAAAATCACTAAATCTCTGTTGATCCTTTTTAAAACAGTGGCTGCCTTTATAATCAGCGTCTATTCTAAAGTCACTCATGCGTAACAAATCTAATTCTCCAGAGACATCATCATATTTTTCTTTAGCATTTTCTTTAGCGATCCTATGTAAATTATCGTTTATAGTCCTATGTGAATTGCTGCCACCAAAAAAACTCTCAGAGCAGTCTTCATTAGAAATGATGTAGGCTTTTGCACAAAGTAAGCAATAATAATAATACCTACTTACAGCAGAATTGAAGAATTCTTTATCCTTCGCAAGATCGGCGCAATTTTTATGTTCTTCTGCTTTCTGCCGTGTCTTACTGCTTAGCTTCCTGCCTTTCACATAACCACCAATATTTACAATACATTTATAATCCCTTTTAACAAGGTGAACAACTACATTATCACTAAGGGTCACGAAAGCTAACACTCTTGAGATGTCAATTAGTTTTTTATCGTTGGCCTAGTTTATTGTAGCAGTATGCTAATATGCCTAACACAAAATATAAAGATCAACGGCTACAACAAGTGCAGTGCATGTGGTATTCTTAAACACGGAACATATGGATTCGAAAGACATCTTATTTAGGTCGAGTACATCTACATAATTCTCATTACTTAAAAACGTAACTGCATGACCATTGTCCCAATCAGTGAGATACCATCTCCCTGCATCGAGTCTACTACCTGGACTCGGTAATCAGCATTGAAGGGATGGAGCAGTACCTGCTGGCGTTGGTGATCAAACTGGATACGTTTCAGGGTGATTCCACCGTTCAATCTAACAGCACAGACGGAGTTATCTGTATTGCTCCAGTCATCCTTTCTCTGGATTACCACGATGTCGTTATTCATGATCTGAGGCTCCATGCTTTGACCATTTACCCGGAAGACAAGGTAGTTATCAATCTTGTCCTTCAGATAAATCCGCGGTAATTCCACGAAATTGTCATGTTCAAAATTTTCGGTGACTTCGGCTGGCATTCCGGCAGAAATTTCAGCTAGTATCGGAAGTAAAATTGTACGGCTGTAACTGCTATCTGTGCAATCTGATAGCTTGCCCTTAGCTGACACCACTTCTACCTTGGACTTGGTCTTTGACTCTGGCTTGGGGTCCCAGGGGGCACTCACATACATCCCACCCTCACCACTCAGCAGCCAATTCAAGTTCACTTTTTGCTCTGCCAATTTGATGAGAAATTCGGGGTCTGGAGACCTCTTATTGTTGATATATCGGCTCATGGAATTCAGCGAAATACCATTTTTTTTCGCAAAATCTCCGTGAGTTATACTTAGCGATCTGACCAGCATTTTGAGTCGATCACCGACTGTCGTGGCTGCCATATTCACTCCCAGTGGTCATTTTTAGGCTTGACCGATACCCGTTTGGGTGATAGTCTGCACCTGTGAACAAAGATATTAGCCTGATTAGTCAGGTCAAGACATTTTTATAGAGTGTGTTTTAGCGGCGGATTAATTCCGGCACTGTTTGAGTATCTTCAAAACTCGCCGGCGTTAACGCAGAAAGGACTTCCCAAGATGTCGCAGTGGTTTTAAGTAGCTCCCATATATACAGTTAAGGAGATACCATGAAAACTAAGGCAAAGATGCCCAAACGGACACAGCACTGTGACACCGAAATCGGCAAGCACTGTGACACAATTCCCGAATTGGGGTTCGTTCCGAACGAAAAACCACCGCTAATGCTTTTGGCAAGGTACTTAGGAACCTGTCACACTGCTTCAGGCACTGTGACAAGACCCAAGAAGAAGACTTTAACCCAGATTGTGGGGAGCACTGTGACAGATAGCAGTGTCACAGTGCTTATCCTCAAGATGACTGATGAGTATTATGGATTACTGATGAATAAGAAGATCGATGCTGTCTGGCTGACCATTGAACGGATGGCAGAACTGAAAGGCTGTTCCAATCGAACCGTCTGGCGCTATATTGAAAAGCATAAGATGCATACCGTAAAGCGTCAGGTGAAGATCGGCACTGCCAAGGTTCTGAAGACCTTCGTATTGCCAGACCCTGAGACACTGGAGCTTGAGTTCTCTGACACATATAAGAAAAGGCAGATGCCAGAACCTTATCTGGAGACAGTTATCCCGATTGGCGAAAGCATGGTAAAGAGCATGCTGGTTTATGGCTATCAGAATACGGAGGACAGGCATGGTTGACTATCAATTGGATCTGGATGAGTATCGTAAGTTCTATGCGGAACTCATGAACCAGTCAGACGAGGGAAATGATTCAGATAATGTGGGAAGTTCAGCTGCTTATGCTTTAGAGCAAGCTGATGAAATGATCGCAGGTGAAACAGCTGTGGAAGTAACGGTCAGCAAACCCACTCTTCCACTTCTAGAGCGCGACCTTGATCTGAGACCGAAACAACATATACCCTACAAGAAGACTCAGGAAGCAAAGCTGATGGCCAGCTTCTGCCAAATTACGCTGTCTCGCTTGGATGATTGTGAATCCAAGATTGAAGAGTGGCAACGCATCACTCTGGAGTATAACCAGAAGATTATGCTGCCGGAGCTTTATGCACTGCGAGGCAAGCGGGATGAGCGTTCTTTGAGAAGATGGGTGCAGAACTATCAGAATAACGATAACGACATGTATTCTCTGGTTAGAAAGACCGATCCCAATGGCAAGACCAGAAAGGTTAGCTACTTTGAACAGAACTTTCTGATCAATCTGCTGCTCAATCCCAATAAGATCAAGATCGGTTCAGCTATCACCATACTGAAAGGATATGCCAGACTGGGTTTGTGTGAATCTCCCTCTGATGAAAGAACTCTAAGGCGTTTCTGTGAAGAATGGCTGAGAGACAATCCTGCCATCAGTGGTCAAGCCAGGCAGGGAAGCAAGTTCGTGGCAGAGCATATCGTCAAGACCATCATGCGAGATAGCTCACTCCTCAAGGTTGGCGATGTCTGGGTAGCAGATGGACATACTCTGGCTTTCGATATAATCAATCCTCAAACTGGAAAAGCACAGCGCATGACCATGATCATGGTCTTTGACTGGGCAAGTAGATATCCGGTAGGAGCGAGTCTGGCACTAACCGAAGATAGTCAGCATATCCAGGCAGCCTTCCGTAATGGCTTTCTGAACTGGGGAGCCCTACCTAAGTTTGTCTATCTTGATAATGGCAAAGCCTTCAAGAGCAAACTCTTTCATGAGAAGTGGGAAAATCACAATCTGGAAACCGAACTGGGAGGCATCTTCCCCAGGCTCAAGATCGATGCTGCTTTTGCCGAGAGTTACAATGCCAAAGCCAAGGTTATCGAGAGATTCTTCAAGACCTTCCAGGATCAGTTTGAACGTTTTCTCTCCTCCTTCCGAGGTTCCTGTGTGGCAGATAAGCCTGCCACGCTGATGCGTAATGAGAAGTGGGCTCGATCCTTGTTTGAAAGTAAACCTCCCACCTTGAATGAAGCGATGCAGATGATCGCCTTTTATATCCGCTACATGTATGGAGAGACTCCGCACAGTGGCTTGAATGGCAAGAGTCCCTGGGAAGTATTCAGCCAGGCACCTTTACCGGAAGATAGGAAAGTGATACCATCCGAACTGAACTTCATGATGCTGGCGATGGAGAAAAAGAGGATACGTAGTGAAGGTATCCGCTTCAATAAGCTGCAATACTGGGATATTGCCCTGGTCGATTACGTCGGCAAGGATGTGGTGATCCGTTACGACTATGCGGATGCCAGGTGGATACTGGTCTATGATCTGCAGGACCGCTTTATATGCCAGGCTGAACTAAGACAGGCACAGCATCCCTTTATCCATCTCGATAAGACCAACCCAATCCGGCATAGCAATCTGAACAAAGAACATAAGCAGATTCTCAAGCTACGTCGCACCACTGAACAGAGAGCGAAATTCACGGTTAAGCAGACTCAGGCAGTAGTCGATCAGTTCTTGAAGCCTCTGACCAGCATACCGGATCAGAGTGCGATCTTTATCCAACCACCCATGATCGAAGCTCCCAAACACGATGCAGAGGAATTCATGCAAGCCCTCGAAAAGCAGGTGTCGCCGGAA
>JALNYD010000201.1 GCA_023230025.1 Candidatus Cloacimonadota bacterium
GCTTATCACTACCTGTTGCCCATCCTGGGTAGATTATCTGGAGAAGTTTCATAGCGATCTCATCCCGCAATTCTCCTCTTCTAAAAGCCCGCATCAGATGGTGGGGACAATGGTGAAGACCTATTGGGCAGAGAAGATGGGCATTGATCCGCAGAAGATCTTTCTGGTTTCAGTAATGCCTTGCACCGCCAAGAAATACGAGATTGAGCGCATGGAGGATATGTATGCCTCCGGTCACAAGGATGTGGATTTGACCATCACTACACGTGAGCTGGCTCGCATGCTGAAAACCAGAGGGATTGATCTGGCAAAACTCGATGAAGGGGTAGCGGATAATCCTTTGGGCGAATACAGCGGAGCCGGCACGATCTTTGGCGCCACCGGCGGTGTTATGGAAGCAGCTTTGAGAACTGCTTATTTTCTGGCAACAGGTAATGAACTGCCAGAACCCAAGATAGACTTTGTGCGCGGAGCCAAAGGTATCAAAAAAGGCAAGATTGAGCTTCTGGGCAAAGAAATCCGCATTGGGGTCGCCTCTGGATTGGGCAACGTAAGTAAACTGATGAGTGAGATTCGGGATGCCAAAAAGGCAGGGAAGGAGCCACCCTATCACTTTGTGGAAGTAATGGCCTGCACAGGAGGTTGTGTGGGAGGTGGAGGTCAACCCTACCGCTCTACAAACCGCATCCGTCTGGCTCGCGCCAAAGGGCTTTACAAGGAAGATGAAGGCTGCGAGCGCCGCGAATCTCACAACAATCAATCCATCCAGAACCTCTATAAAGAATATCTGGGAGCTCCCAATAGCGAAAAGGCCAGAAAACTGCTGCACACCAGCTATATAGCCAGGCCTATGAAGATAGTTAGACCAGAATAATGAACAAAGCGGATAAAAGCCTGATCTATCCACTCTTCATCCCCATGCAGGGCTGTCCGGGTCGCTGTATCTATTGCGATCAGATGAAGATTAGTGGAGCTGGTGATTTTGATCTGGAAGCAGCGATAATCCAGGTTCAGGCTTTTATCCGGCGTAATCCCTCCAGAATCAAGGAAGTTGCCTTTTATGGCGGTAGCTTCACGGCTCTGGACGAAGCTAAGCGGGAACGGATTCTTTGCCAAATCCTTGCTGTATGCGATCCAAACACCAGCATCCGCATTTCCACGCACCCACTGTATATTGATCAGGCCATTTTAGAACATTGCCGGAAGTACAGGGTGTTTACCATAGAGCTGGGCATCCAGGATTGGCACGATGAAGTTCTTAAGGCCTCTGGCAGAGGATATAGTTCCAAACAAGCCCTTGATGCCTGCCGCTTGATCCAGGATGCTGGGTTCAGGCTTGGGCTGCAACTGATGCCAGGATTGCCGGGAAGTTCACCGCAAAGCATCACTTTCAACCACGAAATGCTGAAGCAGATCAAGCCTCAATTCTTGCGTTTGTATCCTCTGATCCTAATCCGGGGAACCGAACTGGAAAGAATCCATCGGCAAGGAGAATACCAGCCCCTGAGCCTGAACGATGCTATCCAAATTTGTGCAGATTATGCGGAATTATGCCAGCAAATGGGGATCAGGATCATCAAATATGGCTTGCCCTCAAACATAGATCAATCCGAGATTCTGGCGGGTCCTTATCATCCAGCTTTTGGCGAATTGGTGAAACAGGAGCTTCTGAAAAGGGATCTAAAGAAGCATCCCCAGCGCTGTGTACAGCTCTCAAACCAGGAGCTTCAGTTGCTGCGGGCTCATGGCTGTAAGTTCAGTATGTCTCCCATTTAAATGGAAGTTAGGCATGTTTTTTGCACAGTGGAATAAAAAGTTGCCTGTTCAGGCTAACAAAAGGAAGGAACAATGAAGTATGCTATTCTTGGTTTCTTATGTTTATTGCTACTGCTCAGCGCTTGTGAGATCAAGGATTTTGCTCTGCCGGTTTGGGATATTGACCTGCGGATACCCTTGATTAATGACAGATACTATACATCGGAGTTGATTGATAGCCTGCATATCGTCAGTGCGGCCGATAGTGTATTGCAGATTGTCACCACAGGTGAGCTAAGCACGGATGAGATCTTTTCGGTGAGCTTGACCCCGGATGTTCAGATCAATGATATATCCATTCCGGCTGGCCTTCAGCTGAATATCAAAGTCCCCTTGCAGGACACCGAGAACAACGTTCAACTCAGCTATGGCATACTCACGGGGGGAGGACTGCGCTACCGCTTTGAGGATTTGGGTCAGGATTATGATAGCATGATTCTGCGCTTTGAAGATATCCACAATGCCAGCGGAGAAGTGCTGCAAATCTCTGCCGAGGGCGAGCAGTGGGTGAATCTGGATCTTAGTGGTTTCAGTATTGGGAGCTATGATAGCATGGAAATCCTGGATTCACTGAGCATCACTGTGATTTGCGATTCCTCTGTTCCGGAAGGTACTCCAGTGGCAGCTTTCAGCATTGATATGAGCCAGGCTCTGCTTTTTGGCATCTTTCAGGGCCTTATCGTCCACATGGAATTGGGGGCAACCGATCCGGCTGCAACCCTGGATGTGGATTATCCTTTGAATATCGATCAGGCAGTTACCCTCAGCACAGCAAGCATCGTGATCAATCTTTCCAATGAACTCGGCTTCAGCACTGTGTTTTCCGGCTGGTTTGAAGCCCGGCGGGATGATCAGGTGGTGCGGGTTCCCATTTTGGATGATAATGGAGAGAACTATCGCATCCCCGCTGCGAGTGGACTCAATCCCGGTGAAGTAACCCTGAGGTTTCACGACAATATCAGTGCTTTAATGCAGATCATGCCCTATCACATCGAATTGGTGCAGGCCAAGTTTGTAATCGACGACGAATCGGGCTTTGGCACCCTGAATATTGAGAATGAGATTCGAGCGGATTATACGGTTGAAGCGCCGTTCCGCTTTACCTTGCATGAGCTTCCCATCGAGGTTGATAGTGTACTCACCCTGGAGATTTCCGAAGAAAACCGGGAACGCATCGATCAAAACCTGATTGATGCCGGGCTGGAGGTTCAGGTTAAAAACACCATTCCAATTGGTGGTACAGCCTACGCCTATTTTGGGGCAAATCCGGATATCGACACCAGCGATCCAGCCAGCTATAGCTTTGTGAAGAGTGTTACAATTCACAGCAGTCAAAGCACAACTGATTGGCAGGATGTATCCACATTGCAGCTTTCCAGAGATGAATTGCTGCTCTTTACAGCGGAAGAGGTGTATCTGAAATGGGTATTCAGCTTTGAAGCATCAGAGGGAGAAGTAGCCATCTATGCCCGCACCAGCGATTACATTGCCTTGAAAGGCAATATCGCAGCCAGAGTCAGAGTGGAGGAATCAGAATGAAGAAACTAATTCTGCTCCTGCTTTTGGGCTGGCTCTGCAGCCTTGCCTTCGCGATGACCACCGCCAAATCCCTGTTCTATGCCGATAGCTATATGCTTAGAGCAGAGGGGGTGGAGGCGAGTTACTGGAATCCTGCCCGCTTGCGCAGCAGTCGGGCTACTGATCTCTGGTTGCCGGGTTTGAATAGTGCTGTATCAGTATCCAATAATGCCCTGGATCTGGATACCTATAACTATTTTGTCTCCCGGGACACTCTGCATGCCGTGGATAAAGAGCACATCTTGCGCAATGTGAAGGGCAAGCTTTCCCTGAGTGCGGAATCCAGCATCAGCATCTTTGGTTTCACCATGGGCAATACTGCTCTTTCCTCTTCTACGCGTATATTTGCTAAATCTGAAGCCCAGGAGGACATCCTCAGATTGGCGCTTTATGGCAATACCGAGGATAGCTACAGCTTTAATAAAGCCAGCAACAACGTTTCAGCAACGGCGTATTCGGATATCAGCTATGGATTTGGGGATCTGAAGGTTCCCTTCATACCGCCAGAACTGCCCGAGATTAAAGCCGGGTTCTCCGTTAGTGCTCTGATTGGTTTGGGAGACATTCAGACCAGGCATTTTACCTCGGAGTTCTCCACAGATCCGCAAAGCGGTACAAATGCCAGCCTGGAAGCTGTGATTCGCAGTTCCAACGGTGGGATTGGTTTCAAGAGCATGTTGGGGCTGTATAGCAAAGTCACCCCCCAGATGGAGCTTGGCTTGACTCTGGATAACATCTTTGGCAATATCGTCTGGTTGGGAGCCAGAGAAGAGCGGGAATACCAGGTGAAGATTGACAGCCTGTTTGTCACGAACTTTGATGATGACTTCTATGACCAGACTGATGAAACCAGGGATATTGATTCCTACAGCAGCACACTACCGATGGAGCTACGGCTGGCCGGCAAGTATGATCTGGATTTCATGGATCTTTCTGCAGATTGGGTGCAGGGCTTCAAGGAATCCGCAGTAACCAACGCCACTGGTCGCTTATCCATTGCTGCCGGGTTGAAACCACTACCCTTCCTGCCCCTTGGTTTTGGGATTTTGCTGCCCAATAGCCAGACTCCGCTTAAAACTTCATATTCGATCGGCATCAGCAGCAAAATGCATGAGTTTGCCATTGCCGTCCAGAGTTATAACAGCCTGATTCCAGGCTACAAATCCAAAGGAGTGTCTGTGGGCACCAGTATGAGATTTTGGTTCTGATGCAATACCTGCTTGCGTTTCTCTTTGCCATCTTGATTTCGGCATTTTACTATCATCGCAGCCAGCCAGCGCTTTCTCCCCGAAGAAGGCTGCTGCTGGGCTTTCTCAGGACCGTAATGCTCTTTATCCTGCTTTTGATCCTGCTTAGTCCAATCCTCTATTTCTCCCGCACGCGCCGGCAGGCTCCCAAGGTTCTGATGCTCAAGGACAATTCTGCTTCCATGGATCTGGATTATAATGGCAGCAGTAAAGCGAAGTATCTGAGCTCTGGCTTCGAGGCACTTGCAGATAAATACAGCCAGGCGGGCTATGATGTGCAAAAGCACAGCTTTGCCAACGGTTTGGAAGGTGACAAGGATAACAGCCTTTTGGTAAAGAGCTTGCAGGAGCTTTCCGCAAAGGAGAAATTGAGCGATTATGCCGCAATCGTGCTGGCCTCCGATGGCTGGCTGAGGGATGAAGATCTGGGCATTATCAATCGGATTGGAGTACCCATCCATAGTATTGCCGATTCAAGCCGGCAGGAGATCCCAGATTTGCAGATTCTCTCTGCTCAAGCCAATCGTTACGCCTACCGCAATGAAGCAACCGTGTTCCGGGTGCGGGCAAAAGCCACCAGTTTCAAAGGTTCAGCCAGTGTGAAACTATATCTGGGAAATAGCCTGATCGGCAGGCAGAGCTTGCAGATGGAGCCAGATGCCGAGACAAGTATCGA
>JALNYD010000202.1 GCA_023230025.1 Candidatus Cloacimonadota bacterium
ACCGAATGGTCAAACATCAGTACACTCGTAAGGCGTTTAAGGCATCTTTCATCCCAGAACTTGAGAAATTGACCGGCTCATCCCCTGATCATGAGCAAAAAGCTGTTGAACAGAAATCAGTTTCCCAGGAGAATTCATATACGCAAGAAGCAGTTCATCGCATTCTGAGTGCCGTGATCAGCTTGGGATTCACTCTTCCGCTACTGATTATGCTTGGAATCAAGTCCCTATTCACAAATCAGACAGTAGTGGAAAGCCACGTAATCCAGGGTAGATCTTCACAGCCTCTGGTAGTACCCTTGATCCGAAACTCAAATTGGCTGATTCGTCATGCCCTGCTCTTTCCTCTGGCAGTAACGGGGAAACTGGGGCTTGTAGGCAGCAGTATCAAAGAATATCAACCCCATCCTGATCAGAATACTGGTTTAGAGCAATCCAAACCTGGAATCTTTAGCCTGCACTTCATTCGTAGCAGCTCCAAGATTGCTATGGCCAAGCCTGAAAACGATGATCAGGAGTATTCAAAGACAAAATCCCTCTCTACAGATCTGAAGATATTACTGCAGAGTATTCCCGCCATGTTGTATTATCATACGCAACCTGTGGATAGTCCCCGCATTGATATCTTTGGGATCAAAATGCTGAATACAACAATGATTGAAGCAATTCAAAACCTGAAACTCTCCCTGGAATCAAGAAGCAAGAGTGAGGTGTTTTTTGTCAATGCGGACTGCCTGAACAAAGTTTTTATTGACAGGGATTACTATGGGATTTTAAAGGATAGTAAAACCATTTATCCTGATGGAATTGGCATCAATCTTGCCGGCAAGATGCTGGGCAATCCCCTCAGGGAAAATGTCAATGGCACCGATATGCTGCCCTATATTTGCGAAATGGCGCAAGAGGGAGCTTATTCCCTGTATTTGTTGGGTGCAGCAGAAGGGGTTGCTGAACAGATGAAAACGAGACTGCTGGGTCAATATCCAGCATTGAAGATTTGCGGAACCAGAAACGGATTCTTTGATTGGGATCGCGAAGCAGATAGTGTGATAGAAGGAATAAACAGTAGCAAAGCGGACATATTGCTGGTGGGTTTTGGAGCTCCCCGGCAGGAGAAGTTCATTCATCAATATACGCACAAGATAAATGCTACAGTCCAGATCGGCGTTGGTGGATTGTTTGATTTTTACTCTGGCAGAATCCCCCGTGCCCCGCTCTGGATGAGGCAAATTGGCATGGAATGGGTATTCCGCTTGCTACAGGAACCCAAACGTATGTGGAAACGCTACATTCTGGGAAACCCACTGTTTTTGTATCGGGTGTACCGATGGAAGCATAATAGGAACTTTGGCAGATTTGGTTCCTGGGAGAATTGAACAGTATGCAACACATCAGAGGTCACAGCAAAAGTCACCGAGCACAGGAAATTGAACGCTTGATGCAAATGGGCAAAAAGCGCAGTAACTTCCATATGCGCTTAAAAGTCTCGGTTTGGGAATGGACTGTTGCCTTTGCGAAGTTTCTCAAGACATTTATCGATGTGTTTGGATCCCTGATCCTGTTGATCTTGCTTTCACCACTGTTTCTTATCACCGCGATTCTGATCTATATTAACGATCCAGGGCCTATCTTCTATGTAGCCCATCGAGTAGGTCTGAACGGTGCATACTTTGGCTTCATCAAGTTCCGCTCAATGTATATAAATGCAGACAAAATGAAGGATCAGCTGATGGAGCAGAATGAATCTGCCGATGGAGTGCTCTTTAAAATGAAGAATGATCCCAGGGTAACCCGGATTGGCCGCTTTATCAGGCGTTTCAGCATTGATGAATTACCCCAACTGTTTAATGTTTTGAAGGGAGATATGAGCCTGGTGGGACCTCGCCCTCCCCTACCCCGGGAAGTAATGGAATATACTCTTGAGGATCGCAAACGCTTGCACGTCAAACCCGGAATCACTTGTCTGTGGCAAATCAAAGGCCGCAGCGAAATACCCTTTCATCAGCAAGTACAGTTGGATATGCAATACATCCGCAGCCAGGGGATCAAAAATGATTTGCTGATCCTGCTGAAGACCATCCCAGCCGTTATCAGTGGCCGGGGAGCATATTAGTGATAACATATTGAAGATATTGGATAAGGAGACAGCATGGAGCTGATTTACAAACAAGAAAACACAGTGGGAATCATCGAAGTGGTTGGACGATTGGATGCATACCATGCTCCCGAACTAAGAGCTATGTATGATTCGGTGGCCGATAAAGCAGTCAATTTTGTATTTGACATGTCCAATTGCGAGTTTGTGGATAGTACAGGCTTGGGGACTATCGTTGCCTGCCTGAAATCTGCTTCTCAGGGCGGTGGAGATATCCATATCGCCAATCTTCAGGATAAACCCAGAATGGTGTTTGATATCACAAGAGCCCACAAGATATTTCATATTTTTGATGATCTTGATGCAGCCGTAATGAGTTTTGATGAGGATTTGGGCGAATAATTGACCAATTGGATAGCGAGGTAGTGATGCGATGTTTGATATTCGCCCGCAGCAGTGAAGCTGAATGGCTGAAAGAGTACTTTCCGGATGTTGATCCCTTTTTACTGAAGATCGTTAATAAACCCCTGTTGGAGTATATCCTGGACATAGTAACCCTGATCGGGATCTCCGAGATCAGGATTGTTTCCGATAGTTCCATCAAAGAGATTGAGCACTCCATCGGGGACGGCAGCAAATGGGGAACCTCCATCAGCTATACTTTGGCTAAACCCGGTGATAGCCTTAAAAACGTCTACCTAAAGAACTATTCGTTTTGTAAAGAAAACAATCTTTTGATCTGGAATGGATTCTTCTTCGCCAAATACGATCGAAATGAAGTCAAGAATCAAGTTTATTTTAGCGATCCCTTTTATTGCGGGAAAAACAAACGCTTGATCTACATTCCCCAAGGGCAGAACCTGAACTCCATTAAAGATGAAAAGCCAAAAGATGATTGCTGCATTACTGTGTATGATATCAACTCCATCGTTGATTATTATCAGCTTAGCATGGACATCCTGACCAATTGTAACAGGAACTACGTTTTACCCGGCTATACAAGTGATAAGGATACATTTCTGGGAATCAATCTAGTGTATCCTCATAGCTGCGAATTACATGCCCCGATCATTATTGGAAACAACTGCCGATTTCAAAAACAAACCCTGATTGGACCGAATAGCATCATCGGCAACAACGTCATCATTGATGAGAATACATGCGTCAATGATAGCATCGTCTATGATAACACCTATATCGGACGGGATTTGGACTTGGTGCGCAAAATCGTTTACAAGGGGAATCTGATCTCAGGAGTATCAGGGGAATCAATTCATATCACAGACAACATCCTGGTATCTCAGGTGGAATTGGGAATCGTCACCTCCTATCTGAATCGGTTTGTACAGAGAACGATTGCCCTATGCATGGTGTTGATTCAATTTATCCCCTGGCTGCTGTTGTTTGTGCCATTCTCAATATTCCATCACCATCTGCGTACGGAAAGGTTGTTGAACCGAAACATGAAGACTGCCAGATTTCCGGATAGTAGCAAGATCGCAAGATTCTGGTGGGGCAGGTTGATGATCCGGCTTAGTTTGGATAAGTTTGAGCATCTCCTAAATGCCTCATTTAGAGCCAGGCTTTATCTGATCGGGAATACCCTGTTTTCCAATACTGTGCAACACCGTAAGCTGATCAAGGATCTCCCTGTGTACAATCCGGGCGTCTTTTCCCTTTCCGAAAGCGTCGCTTCTGCGAATCCTGAAGTAGAACTCTTCTATGAACTTGAATATATCGACAAAATATCCACCATGTTCAATTTGAAAATCCTGTTTAGCGTTCTCTTTGGACGTCTTATTAAAGGTTTAGGTACCAAACCGGAGGCAACTAAATGAAGCAATATGCTCCATATGGAAGTGCTAAATTCAACAAGTATATCCATGACACCTTAAACAATATCGCAAAACGCTTTGACGAAATGTTCTCCCGTGAGGAACTGATTGCCCTGGTTCTGGGTGGAGGCTATGGACGTTCTGAGGGTGGAGTACTAAAGATAGATACGCAGGAGAAGCTCTATAACGATCTGGATTTCTTTGTAATTGGCAAAGAACTGCCGGGTTGGAAAAGCGCGCAAATCTCCAGACAATTGATGAACCTGCACTATGAACTTAGCGACCAATTGGGCATTGAAGTAGATTTCTCGGATATCAAAGCCGTCAGCAATCTGGCAAAAGCTCCCATCTCCCTGATGTGGTATGATCTGAAGTGCGGTCATGAAGTGATTTGGGGCAATAAGCATGTGTTACAAAATATGCCACGTTGGGAAGCCAGTGATCTTGGCGTTAATGAAGCCGTCAAACTACTCCTGAATCGTGGTATGGGATTGTATTTTGCCAGATCATACATTTTGCAGCATGCAGAGGCGGAAAACAGTGATTTCATCAACCGCAATATCCATAAAGCTTATCAGGCAATCGCTGAAGCAATCCTGATCACAGAAGAAAACTACCATTGGTCGGTGATGGAACGCATGAAGCGTATTGAAAACACCAACATCGCCAGATACTCTGCAAATCCCCAACTTGCCAGCCTGATGCAAGAAGCAATGGAGTTCAAGTTACGCCCGCATATTCTCAAAGCGGATGAAGCTGATTTTGCTGACCGTATCTCCGAGGCTATCGCTATCTTTGAAGAGGTTTATTACGCCGTATGGGCAGCATATTTTGGAGTTCCCAAATTGGATCTTAAATCTTATCACAACCTGCTTTCCAGCTACAAGGACATGAACAACTCCGTGATGTCACTGGCAAAAAACTTTGCCCTAAACTTGCGCGACTGTGGATTGAACCCGGTGAATCTGAACGAATATATCAAGTATCCCCGATACCGCTTGTTTTATGCCCTGCCCTGGTTACTATTTGATCAGCAGATGTCACTTGAAAGCATATCCCGGATGCTAGGCCTGCCAGGAGTAACGGATAGATCCAGCTTGGAGCAGCGGTATGTGGCACTCTGGCAGAGGTATAATTGATGAAGAAACTTACAATGTGCGTGTTTATCGATGCTTTAGGTTGGGAGATTTATCGTAAATACGGATTCCTGACTCAGCTAGCTCCAAACAGCAGGAGGCTGAAGACTACATTTGGGTTCTCTTCTGCTGCTGATCCCTCCATACTAACTGGTAGATATCCTGATGAGCACACTCATTGGTCATCATTTATATACGATCCTGCAAACTCACCCTTCAAGTGGATGAAGGTCTGGGCAAAGCTA
>JALNYD010000203.1 GCA_023230025.1 Candidatus Cloacimonadota bacterium
TAATGAAAGCCTGGGATAGGATTGCAGACGTCTCGTCTGCATAAGCAGCGAAGCTGCTTTCAATTACGGAACTCCGTTCCATCGACACGAGACGTATCGAATCCTATGGCTTTCAGTTACGGAACTTCGTTCCGTTTCGACACGAGACGTGTCGAATCCTATGGCTTTCATGTAAAATATCGTGCCTGCGGCACTCTTGAGGTTCGGATGTGCAGCATAGCAGAACCCCTCTTAATGTGGAAACGGCATCCTGCCGTTTGTGTAGTCCAACCAAAGGGCACCACCAAGAGCCCGGAGGGCGACATCTTCATAGCGAGGATGTGCAGCATACCCCTCATGATACCATGACATCCCCATTAATTGTCCTCACGATGCCGTTACAATGTGGTCACAAAAGTAACGGCAAGGTGACCGCATCATGACGATAGCTAATGGGTGAGATACTTGAACTGCCGGGACTCAATCAAGCTGCGTAAAACGCGGGGAATGCCTGCAGCGCAAAATCCATTGACAAAAAAAGCCATGGCAAAAATGCTGCATCATACCGTGGGTGATTAGCTCAGTTGGTTAGAGCGCTACGTTGACATCGTAGAGGTCACTGGTTCGAATCCAGTATCTCCCACCACCACTATTTATCCGGGTGATTAGCTCAGCTGGTTAGAGCGCTACGTTCACATCGTAGAGGTCACTGGTTCGAATCCAGTATCACCCACCACTTCACAATTGTTCAGATTGATTACTGAGTCCCCTCACTCGCCGCTGCGCGGATGTCCCTTTTCATAAGCAGCTTTAATATCCTCCAGGCTAACATGTGTGTAGATCTCTGTGGTGGAAAGCTGAGCGTGTCCCAGTAACTCCTGGATTGCCCGCAGATCAGCCCCTCGTGACAACAGATGCGTAGCAAAGGAATGTCTGATCGTATGCGGTGAATAGCCTTTTTCTCTGGCGATCAGGTTGATATAGCGCATCAGGATGATATGCAGTTGTTGAGTATCAAAGTCCTTCCCGCTGCGTGTCAGGAACAGGCAGGATGAGCTATTGCTCCTGGTAAATTGGGGTCGCACATCAAGATACTCTCTGATTGCGGCAAGAGCTGGTTTGCCGATGGGGATCAGGCGTTGCTTGTTACCCTTTCCCATCACCTTGATCAGACCTTTGTGATAGTCTATATCATGCAGTTTCAAGCTGGCGATCTCCATCAGGCGCAGTCCGCAACTATACAGAGTTTCAAAGATTGCCCGATTCCGCAGTCCGATCTTGGTGGAGGTATCCGGAATGCGGATCAGAACTTCCATTTCTTCCTCGGAAAAGAAGTGGGGGAGCTTTTTTTCAAACTTGGGGCGGCGGATTTTTTGCATGGGATTATCTGCCCGCAGCCCTTGCAATTTGAGATATTTGAACCAGGAATTGATGGCTGCCATTTTGCGGGATAATGTTCGGTTGCAATCGGGTTGTTCCGCCAGCCATTTGAGGAAAGCGCGAATATGCAGAACTGAAATACTCTGGGGATAACAAAAGCCAAAGCTTTCCATCAGGAATCGCATAAACTGCTCCAGATCAATGCGATATCCTTCGATTGTACGCTTGCTTTTGCCTTGCAGCGACAGGTATTCGCTGTGTTTATCGATCAGCTTCTGCATCTCAATTCTCCTTTCCTGCAATATGGGTCTATTTTTTGCTTGCCTATTTCCTTGTCGAGAAAAAAATGGCAATACACTGGAGGTGAAATGAATCAGCATATCCATAGCTCTGCCAAGCTTGGTGAAAACGTTCAGATCGGCTATAACACCGTGATCCTGGAGAACGTCGTGATCGGCGATAATTGCCTGATCGGACACAATGTGGTGATCCATGCCGGTAGTATTATCGGTAGTAACGTTCGTATTGATGACAATGTGATAATCGGAAAGAAACCGTTATCCTCGCCTCGCAGCATCTTCAAGGTTCCCGAAAACCTCGCTCCAACCAAGATCGGCAGCTTCTGTCAGATCGGCGCAAATGTGGTAATCTATGCCCAGTGCGTGATCGGAGAACGCAATCTGATTGCAGATCTGGCAACGGTTCGGGAAAATGTCACAATTGGCAGCCTGAACATCATTGGCCGCAATGTGAGTATCGAGAACTTTGTGGAGATCGGGGATCGCAACAAGTTTGAAACCAATTCCTACATCACGGCCTATTCCAGGATTGAGGATTACTGCTTTGTAGCTCCATGCGTGGCAACCAGTAACGACAATTATATGGCTCGCGATAAGGAACGCTTCAATCACTTCAAGGGCATCACCATGCAAAGCGGAGCCCGAATTGGAGTGAATGCCACAATCCTGCCTGGCAAAACCATCGCCAGTGATGGCACGGTTGCTGCCGGAGCGGTGGTGACCCGCGATGTACCGGAAGCAACAATCATGGTCGGAAATCCCGCCAAAGCATTCCGCAATGTGCCCGAACTTCAATTACTAAAGAATAATCTGGATAAATAGCAATGAAAGCCTTAACAATCATTCCCACCTATAATGAATGCGAAAACATCCAGCGCCTCCTGGAAATCCTGCTCAGCCAAAATCCCGATCTGGAAGTGCTGATCGTGGATGATAACAGCCCGGATGGCACTGCTGCAATCGTTCAGGAGATGATGAGCTCGCAAAACCGGATCCATCTGCTGCAACGCGCTGGCAAGATGGGCCTGGGCTCAGCCTATGTAACCGGTTTCAAATATGCCCTGGAGCATGGATTTGAGTTCATTATGGAGATGGATGCAGATTTCTCGCACAATCCAAATGATGTTCCCCGTTTGCTGGAAGCCATTCAAAGCAATGATCTGGTGATAGGTTCGCGTTACTGCAATGGTGTAAACATTGTCAATTGGCCGATCAAGCGCCTGTTGATCAGCTATTTTGCCTCCAAATATGTAAGGATCATCACCAAAATGCCCATCAAGGATCCCACCGGTGGATTCAAATGTTTCCGCCGCAGGGTTTTGGAAAGTATCGATCTGGATAAGATACTCTCGGATGGCTATGCTTTTCAGATCGAGATGAACTTCCGGGCCTGGCTCAAGGGCTTTCGGATTCAGGAGATTCCCATCGTGTTTACCGAACGTATCAATGGCGTGTCAAAGATGAGCCGTCATATCGTTTGGGAAGCAGCCTGGATGGTTTGGCATCTTCAGATTCGCAAGCTGCTGGGCTTGTTACACTAATTTTTAAAGGAGATATAAATGAAACGTATTCTATTTGCTCTCATGCTGCTGGCCATCCTGCCCATTTTTGCGCAGATGACCGTTCCCCGCGTGTATGTTCAGAAACTAAACCTGGAAGATGGCTCCGTCCCCAAGGTAACCGCCTCCAATGTAAAAAGCGCCGAGGAATACACCCTTCGTGCCTGGATGGCTGCCGCTCCGGAAGAGGTGATTTCCACCGATACTCATCCTGTTAATACGATTACCATCAAACAAATCGGGAAAGAAGGGGTGTTTGATGTCCGGGTAGTCGCAACCGTGCAATTGGGTAATTTTACACGGCAATGGGCTGCGGGAGACACCCTGCATCTGGTGATCACACACAAAGAAAGCGGAGAAAGCAAAGGCTGGGATCTGATCGTTCCCGAAGGAACTGCCCTGATCAAGCATCTTGATGATGGGATCGTGATTCCTCCTGCACCAAAGAAGAAAAAGTAAGCTATGCTGGAGCGCATCAATAATCCCGTTGGGCAAAGCGAAGATACGGATTTTGACCGGGCTTTGCGTCCCAAGACCCTGGCAGATTTTATCGGACAGGATCACATCAAGGAACTTCTGGACATCAGCATCAAAGCTGCCAGGCTGCGTGGCGAAGCCCTCGATCACGTGCTGTTCTATGGCCCTCCGGGATTGGGCAAAACCACTCTGGCTTCGATCATTGCCCGCGAAATGGGTGTCAATATCACCGTTTCCAGCGGGCCCGTGATCGAAAAACCCTCTGATCTGGCAGGCATCCTGACCAATCTTGGACGTCAGGAAGCTCTTTTCATTGACGAAATCCATCGCCTTTCCCATGTGATTGAAGAATACATCTATCCCGCCATGGAAGATTATGAGATGGAGATTATCCTGGATAGCGGGCCTTCTTCCCGCACCCTGAAGATTCCCATCGAACCCTTTACTTTGATTGGCGCCACAACCAGGGCCGGATTGCTTACCCCGCCCCTGCGGGATCGCTTCGGCATCGTGCTGCGCCTGGATTACTATGATCTGCCGGCAATCGAGCGCATCATCAAACGCTCCGCACAGCTTCTGGATATTCCCGCTGACGAGGAAGGAATCAAAGAGCTGGCACGTCGCAGCCGCGGCACTCCCCGCATTGCCAATCGTCTTCTAAGAAGGGTGCGGGACTATGCCCAGATCAAAGGAATTGGCAAGATCACTCTGCCCATCGCCCTTTCCGCACTCTCCATGCTGCAGGTGGATCATGCCGGACTGGATGAAATGGATAAACGCATCCTGGGAACTATCATTGAAAACTACCGGGGCGGCCCAGTGGGGATCAAGACCATTGCGACAGCGATCGGTGAGGATGCCGGAACCATTGAGGAAATCTTTGAACCATATCTGGTGCAGCAGGGATTTCTGGAACGCACCACCCAGGGCCGAAAGGTTACCTTTAAAGCCTATAAGCACCTGGGCTTGAGCCCCATCGCGGATCAACAGGAGATCTTTTGACAGAGAATGGTGAATGACAGGCAGATTGGATTTATGTACAACCTGGGATTTACGATGGACAGATTAAGAGTTGCAATTTACAATTTACAATGTACGATGTACAATTCTCAATCCTCAATTCTCAATTACCCCCCCGTATTCACTGTTCACCATTCACTGTTCACCATTCACTGTTCACCGTTCACCCAATTCTCAATTCTCAATTAACATGTCCTACACCAAAAACGTCAGTCATAATCTCCTGACTCAGTCTCTGAAGCTGATTCTGGGTACCCTCACGGGCATCATCGTTGCCCGTTCTCTTGGTCCCATCGGTCAAGGTTACACGGCCTACATCATTTTGATCTTTAGTCTGATAGGCTCCTTCGGCCATTTTGGCATCACCAATGCTGTGGCATACTATCAAAAGAAGAGTGGTTTTGAGCGTAGTGCTATTTACAACACAAACATCAATCTGTTGATATTGATATCCGGTGTGCTGAGTCTGATCATCTATGTGCTCTATGCGGGTGGGCTTTTGCTGCAAGGCTATACCTGGCCTTATCTTGCCGGGGGACTGATCCTGATGATCTCCACACTTTTCACCGCCCACCAT
>JALNYD010000204.1 GCA_023230025.1 Candidatus Cloacimonadota bacterium
GGACATTGTAAGGTGTAACTTGTGAGCCCACAAATATCTGGGTCTCAAGTCTTGCAGTGGAATGAACTTAAGTCCTGATGCAGCTCTATACATGCCCATGCCAGTTCAGCGTGAAAACCCAGCTTATCTGAGCGAGCAACTGATAACCTATCTGGGTAACAAGCGTAAGCTGCTGAACTTTATTGGTGCGGGCGTTGGAGTTGTAAAACAAAAGCTAGGCAAAGATAAACTTAGCTGCCTGGATCTTTTTTCTGGCTCCGGGATTGTTGCCAGATACTTGAAGCAGCATTCTTCCCTGCTGATTGTCAACGATCTGGAAGCCTATTCCAAAGTGATCAATACTTGTTATCTGAGCTCTTATTCCCGATATTTGAACAGCTCATATGAGGATCACTATCAGAGAATCCAGGCTCAAATTGAGGCTCAAGATTTCCAGGAAGGTTTTATCCGAAAACTCTATTCTCCAGCGAATGACCAGGATATCAAGCATGGCGAAAGAGCGTTCTATACAAATCGAAATGCTCTGTTTATTGATACTGTCCGACAGTATATTGAAAGTATCCCCAGCGACTTGCAAGCTTATTTTCTGGCTCCTCTGCTCTCCGAAGCTTCCATTCACAGCAATACTGCGGGTGTTTTCAAAGGTTTCTATAAAGATCTTCATAGCGGGATAGGCAAGTTTGGGGGTACCAATCGCAATGCTTTATCCAGAATCACCACTGATATGCAGATTCGGAAGCCTGTATTCAGTAGTTTTGAGGTTGAATACAACGTTTATCAAGAGGATGCAAACAGCTTGGTTCAGCAATTGGATGAGCTGGATCTGGCTTATCTGGATCCTCCTTATAATCAGCACCCCTATGGCTCGAATTACTTCATGTTGAACCTGATAACCAACTATCAAGAGCCCAAACAGATCAGCGAAATCTCAGGTATTCCTGTCAATTGGAACAAATCCCGCTACAATAAACCTCAGATGGCTTATTCAAGCTTCAGCGAGTTGATCAGAGATCTGAAAGCCCGATTCATTCTGATTTCTTTCAATTCCGAAGGCTTCATCAACCCCAAACAGATGTCCGCACTACTCAAAGCCCAGGGAAAGCTGAGCGTGATCCAAACCCGTTACAATACATTCCGGGGTTGCCGGAACCTGCACAACCGGACAAAACATGTGCAGGAATATCTCTATTTGCTGCAAAAGTAAGGATTCTTGCCAATATCTTTGGGTTATCAATTTGCTGTGAAAGACAGGTGTCAGCCCCTATTCATTGGCTGGTGTCAATCAGTGGCTCAGAGTCAATCTATCTGGCCTAAAACTATTCCTTTACAGAATTAGGCTCTTCAGCATTGTGACTCCATAAATACAAAAAGGATACAATTCAAGTGACAAAATTCACTGATCTTACTCTCCCTGAACCTATATTACGGGCTGCCCGGGATCTTGGTTTTGAAAAACCTACCCCAGTACAGGCATTGACTATCCCGTGGTTATTGGAAAACAATAGCGATCTGATTGCCCTGGCTCAAACCGGTACTGGTAAAACAGCAGCTTTTGGCTTTCCCTTGCTTAGTAATACCGATATTGAATCAAAATCTGTGCAGAGCCTGATTCTCTGCCCTACCCGGGAACTTTGCCTTCAGATCACCAAAGATCTGCAAGCTTATGCTAAATACTTGCCCCGGGTGAAGATGGTGGCTGTATATGGCGGCGCACCAATTTATAAACAGAAAGAAGCCCTGCTGGCTGGAGCGCACATTGTTGTGGGTACTCCGGGCAGAGTTAACGATATGATTCGTCAGAATGTCCTGCATCTGCAGGAAGTTAACCAATTAGTCCTGGATGAAGCAGATGAAATGTTGAACATGGGATTCAAGGATGAGTTGTTTGAGATAATGAGTCACATTCCAGAATCAAAGCAGACCTTGTTGTTTTCAGCAACCATGCCTAAGGATGTTGAGCATCTTGCCAATAGCTTCATGAAAGGTGCTACACGCCTGAGTGCCGGAGGCGAAGATAAGGGTGCTGAAAACATTGAGCATTTTTTCTATAAAGTGCAGGCACGGGATAAGTATCTGGCGCTTAAACGCATTGCGGATATGAGCCCAAAGATCTATGGCATAATCTTCTGCCGCACTCGTAATGAAACCCAGGATATTGCTAATAAATTGCAGCAGGATGGCTATAATGCCGATGCACTGCATGGAGATCTGTCCCAGGCTCAAAGGGAACTGGTGATGCAACGTTTCCGTAGCAAATATGTGCAGCTTCTGGTGGCGACTGATGTAGCAGCCCGTGGCCTGGATGTTGATGACCTTTCACATATCATCAATTATCATATCCCCACTGATCCTGATATCTACATCCACCGTAGTGGTCGTACTGGTCGGGCAGGGAAAAGCGGTATCTCCATCAGCATTATGCATAGTAAAGAAGCCGGAGCTCTGAAGGCAGTTGAAAAACGTTTGGGCAGAGAAATCACCTGGCAAAAAGTACCCGGTGGTCGAGAAATCTGCCAGAAGCAACTCTTTCACTTTATCGATAGTGTGGAGAAGGTTGAAGTTGATGAAGAGCAGATCGGGACTTTTCTTAGTAATGTCTATAAGAAACTGAGCTGGATGACCCGGGAAGAGTTAATCCAAAGGTTTGTAGCTGTGGAGTTTAACCGTTTCCTGAATTACTACAAGGATATACCTGATCTGGATAATCCTGTTCAAGCCAAAAGACAAGAAGCCAAAAAAGACTTCAAGTTTTCAACCTTCAGACTCAATTTGGGCTCCAAACACGGGCTTACCAAACGTGATTTGATGCGCTATGTGAATCAACTCAAGGTAAGTCGGGGGATCGAAATCGGGCAAATTAACATCTTTGGAGATTACTGCCTGATTGAGCTTGATTCAAACTATGAAAGTGAATTGCTTCAGGCCTTTGTTAGCAATAAATACAAAGGTGTAACCGTAGAAGCCAGTGTCGGTAAGGCACCCAAGACTCAGCATTCCAGTAAAGATGATTGGAAGGAACGCCGTAAAACCAAGAAAATTGACGACTATGTAGATCATGACACAACCTACTATGGCAGAAACATTTGGGAAGGAACTCCCAAAAAAGGCAAAGATAAACCTGGCTTCAAGGGCAAAAAGAAAATAGCTCCGGATTCGAAGACCAAACGCAAGAAAACTCCTTGACCATTTAACTAGTGGTTACATCCTGGCATCGTAAATAACAAACAAGGAATTACCATGAGAAAGATCCTATTTGCGCTTCTGATCATCGCAACCTTAGTTTCTGTTTCGGCTTGCGGCAAGAAAAACACTCCTGAAAGTGTTGCAGATTCATTTCTTACCGCTTTGGAACAGAAAGATTTCGACACTGCCAAAGCCATTGCAACCCCTGAATCCGAAGGCATGCTTTCCATCATCCAATCCTTTATGCAGAGCATGAAAGAAGAGGATATGGGAGTGTACTCTCACAAAATACTGAATACAGTTGTTGAAGGCGATACAGCTCGAGTCAGCTATGAAGTCTGGACATCTGAAAAGCCCGATGAAAAGGACCAGCAAGAGCTCAAAATCGTCAAAATCGATAATGAGTGGAAGGCCAGCCTTGAAAAGGCAGATATGGCCAAATAGCCTCAGGTTGCTGGCCATTCTAGCACTTTTTTGCATCCAATCAGGTAGCTCTGTTCCCGCGAACAGAGCTACTCCATTTTCCGAACCACAAATGATCCTGGCATCTTTTCCTCAGCTTGATCCTTTGACCTTTCAAGAGGGAGATGTAATCCTCCGGCAAGGCAGATCTTTTGTATCCAGCATGATTGCTCGTTCCTTTCCCCATGGTGAGGGCATGTCGCATTGTGGAATCCTGGTTATGGAGAATGGATCCTGGAATGTAATTCACAGTATCTCCGGACGCATTGATGACCGCGATGGGATCAGAATGCAGAGCCTGGAAAGCTTCCTGGCAGAAGCCAAACCCAAGGCTGCCATCCACATTCGCCCATGTTTTCCCATCAATCGTAAGTCCTTGATTCATTCTGCCAGAACTTATCTGGCCAGAGCTTGCCCTTTTGACCACGATTATGATCTTCACGATACTGACAGGCTATATTGCTCAGAACTAATCCGGGCGGTATATATGGAGGCCGGGGCACCGGATGTGTTCAGATACATCCGCCTGGCGGGAAAGGATTTGGTGGATTTGGCTAGCTTCTTTGATAATCAATACTGGCTTGGGTATTCTGAATAGCAATCACATCGTAGCAAAAATTATCAAAGTTTTATGCTTGACCGAGATTTACTCTCCAGCTATAGCAAATATTATCAAAACCGCACAAGGGACACAGGATGCACAGACGAAATGAACTGGATAAAGCGATTCGCTTTATTGAAGCAGGCTTGAAGACAACATTGATTTTGGAAGACATCGCCTCCGAAGCAAACATGAGTGCCTGGCACTTCCATCGCGTATTTCTGGCTTCCACAGGAATAACAGTGGGGGAGTATATCCGTAAACGCAGGATGAGTGAAGCCGCTAAAGAACTGGTCTTTACCGCAAAACCCATCAAGCTTCTGGCTGGCGAGTATCAATATGAATCTCAAGCTTCTTTTACCAGATCTTTCACTGCCGTATATGGCCTCAGTCCAGGCAAACTGAGACGACAGGTAGGCCCATTACAGTTCTTTGATGCGATGA
Organism: Candidatus Cloacimonadota bacterium; assembly: GCA_023230025.1. Classification (GTDB taxonomy): domain Bacteria; phylum Cloacimonadota; class Cloacimonadia; order Cloacimonadales; family Cloacimonadaceae; genus UBA5456. The sequence goes on from JALNYD010000204.1 coordinate 4,691, forward strand.
TTAAAATGCAAAAAGGAGATACCATGATCACACCAGTTATCAAGCAAAAAGATGGTTTTCGCGTTGTTGGCATATCCAGCCAGAACACTATGAAGAACAACAATATCCCCAAGCTCTGGAATGATTTCCACCAAAAAGTCTGTGGTACTGTGAAAGACGTAATAAACCCAGGAGTTGCTCTGGGAATCTGTTTCTATGTTGATTGCGCTGAAATGAATGAAGATACTCCCTTCACCTATCTTGCCGGCATGGAGTATGCCAAAGATATGCCAGTTCCCGAAGGATTGGAGTTCCGCGATGTGCCCTCCGCAGATTATGCAGTTTTTGAACACCATGGAAGCCTGGATACCCTGTCTGATACTTACAACTCTATCTATAGCACTTGGCTGCCAAATAGTGAGTATCAACGCAGAGACTCCGATGATTTTGAACTCTATGATCAACGCTTCAAGTATGGTTTCGATGATTCTGTGATGGAGATCTGGGTACCAATAGTCAAAAAATAAGCAATAGAATCAAGCTCTGTATTGCTGAAACTAAACAGGCGGTTACTACCCCGC
>JALNYD010000205.1 GCA_023230025.1 Candidatus Cloacimonadota bacterium
GGTCCAGCGGAACTTCACAGAGGGCTTGGCATCCAGGTTTGGTATGGTATAAGTCTTCAGGCCGCTTGTTGCAGTGCTGAATGTTTCCACTACGGTGTAGGTGACATTATTCAGGGTGTAGGCGAAAGTCCCGCTGCCAGTGCCATAAGGCAGGAAATCGGTATCAAACGAAACCACAACATCCTTATAATTGCTCAGATTGTAGGTGGGCGAAAACAAGCGTTCATTGGCAGTTCTACCTGTATTGGCCATAGTTTTCATAGCATAATCATCACCCTCTATCAGCACTGGTTGCCAAGGGAAGTCTGTTGTCCCTGCGTGTGAGCTTGTCCAGTTGTCGGGAAAGCTGCCTTCATGGTTGAAATATTCTGCTAACTGCCAGGTTTGGATAACGGTTACTTTTAAGGTTTGTTCCACATAACCCACCACATTAGTGGCTCTGATTGTAATGTATTCAGTTCCATACCAATCAGCAGCCGGTTGTAAGCTCAGAACATTACCAGCAGATACACTGGCATTGATCATCGAATTTCCGGAAAAACTAAAGGTCATGGGCAGACTGGAATCAAAATAACTATCTAAATCAATGCTTTGATTTACTTCGTTCATATTAAACTGCACTATTGGAAGTGGAGCAGATACGGCTGGGGGATCAGGTGTGATAATTGCTCCTAAGAACATGCTTGAATTTTGTGCAACATCATAATGAGATGAATTGTACCATCCGGTTACAAAACAATTACCATTTGCATCTGTATCTACATCTGTACCAGTGTCATGACCACCCCCAACAACTTTTATTGCCCATTGCCAAACACCATTGGTGTCCAATTTAGCCAGAAAAATGTCCCGATTCCAGCTACCAGCTGATAAATAGGTGCTTCCAAAATACCCACTCTGACGATAAAAACCAGTAATGTAACTGTTTCCTTGACTATCTATGCCAATTCCCCAGCCTCCATCCCAATCGCTCCCTCCATACTGTTTTGCCCAGAGCCAATTGCCAGAAGCTGATAATTTTGCTATAAAGCCATCGCTTCTATCCATGCCTGTGCTCAGGGTTGTGCTTCCAAAAGTGATGCTGTAATTAGAAGTGTGTCCTAACCACCCAATGATGTAGCAGTTGCCTAAAGTATCAATCTCAATATCCATCGAATCACCACTTCCAGTTCCTGTTGGGGCTATGGCAAAAAGCCAATTCCCATTATTATCGAGTTTCGCAATAAATGGTTTTGAATTGCTAACAGAAACATTTACAGATCCAAATGTAGCTAAGCCATACATTGCGCCTGATACATAAACAACACCACTAGAATCTATAGTTATTCCTTCACCATGGGCGTTACCACTACCACCACTAGTAACAACCCAGTTCCAGGTTCCATTGCTATTAAGCTTAGCAACAAACATATCGTAATTGTTACTTGTTAGTGTAGTGGTGCCGAATAAAGCACTGCCTGTGTAGTACCCGGTTACATAAGAACACCCTACATTATCAACCGCTATTTTATTGGCATAATCATCACCAGCACCACCAGCTTTAACTGCCCATTGCCAAATACCCTGTCCATTCAGTTTGGCAATAAATATATCTCGAAGACCGCTGCTAACTAAAGTCGTGCTGCCAAAAGTTGCTGTTGTTTTAAAGCTACCAGAAATAAATACATTACCATTATCAGCAACCTCAATTCCGAGGCCATGATCCAATTCTGTACCCCCTGCTTGAGTCGCCCAAATCCATTGCCCGCTACTGTTTAATTTACCTATAAATATATCTGCACTACCCACAGATGTAAGTGTCTGTGAACCTAAAGTTATTGTCCCCGTAAATGACCCTACTACGAAACTGTTTTTTTGTCCATCTGTCGCAATATCCCAACCTACCGGGCATTCGTCATAACCACCAAAATTGCTGCCACTAATTACTTGTGTCCACGACCAAGATGGTACCTGAGCATCCAGGGCACTACCAAAGATACAAAACACTGCCAATAAGATCAATACTGTACATGATCTTTCCTGATTTCCGTACTTCATGTTATCCTCCTGAAGTATTCTCTTTTTTTATGGATTTCATTTCTAATAACTTGATACAATTGACTTCGTAATCGCCCATATACTGAAACCACAGTGCTGATTAACAGCATCAATCCATTCCTGCAGAAAACGTTTCTTGACCCTATCCTGCTCAGTTTCCTTGCCCTTAGTTTCGATGATGCCCATCTCACCAGTTTTCATCCTTACTATGTAGTCAATCATACCAACGGAGGAGCTCTTCTTTTGTGTGCAGATGGGCTTCGATAGGACTCGGAGCATTATTTTGCTTTGCCATCTTACTTTCCTTTGAACGAATCAATCCACCGTACAACTTAATAATTCAAACTATCTTTGGAGCTCATCAGATCGTAGATTAGCCCCAAACTCCAATACAGCATAAAACTGATATTTTCTTATTTCGTAACCAATATGCAAACGTCAAATCTGTCAACTCAAAAATCTGTCTCATCCTTGCTCATCCTGATTTGTCAGCATATAGGGTAGTGCTTTCCTGGCTCCGGATCCATGATCACAACTGGAACAAGGAGATAGCATGACCAAGTCACTGTTCAACCGAATCAAAGCTCAGTTAGTCAGACATGAAGGTTTGCGAATTAAACCATACCGCTGTACAGCGGGAAAGTTGACTATCGGTATAGGTCGCAATCTCGAAGATTGTGGGATATCCCAATCCGAAGCCTACGTCATGCTGATCAATGACATCATGAACTGCGAGAAGCAGCTTCAGGCAAAGATACCGGATATCTACAATGGTCTTGATGAAGTGCGGAAGTCTGTGCTGCTCAACATGCGCATAAGCATCCCACAAAGCCGCTTCGCTCCTTTGCGGGAACCCTGCTACCTCGGCATCAATGGTCTGCTTGGCTTCAAGAACACGCTGGCGTTTGTCAAAGCCGGGGACTGGGAACGAGCTGCCAATAACATGCTTGTGTCCCGTTGGGCAAAGCAGGTCGGTCGCAGAGCGATTGAGCTATCCGAACTGATGATGAAAGGCAAGTGATCCCCATCCCGGTTGAGGCTATTGACCTACTGGCAGTGCTCAACCTGCCCAAGGAGATGGCTGATAACGTCATCTTCAAAGAGCATAAAGGGCTTGTCCTGGAGACCATCAGAAGCCTTGTTTTGGATAACTTCTACCAGGAAGCTACTCGTATCGACTACCCTGATGATGATCCCTTTCTGATCTCTTTTCGTTTTGGGTTCTGTTTCCTGATGCTGCAGAGTACCTGCGAGTTTCTCAATTTGAAGACCCTGGGCGAAGGAATAGTCAAGACAGTGGGATTAGACCAGTCTGCCACTGAACTGCTCACAGGGAGTGAAATAGACGCATTTAAAGCCAAGCTTGAGCTGAGGGCACTCACTCTGCTGCGGAACTATCTCAATCAAAGTGGCATGGAACGGTTGGTGGAGTTGAAACCAAGACTCCCTAAAGTGCTGAAAGCCGGGGTGATCTGATGCCGCAGAGTGACTTCATGAGCCCGGAAGAGTTGATGATCGAGATCTACAGAGCGATCTATGCGGCTCTTGAGAGTCGCTTACATCTGATCGGGAGTGTTATTGATGCCGATTCCCGCAAGGAGATTCTCACTCAACAGATTTACGACAAAGGCGATTTCTACGGAAACACAGGTTACATAGTGGAGACAAACGACTCTGGTATGACACTTCGAGTCGGCTCCAACGTACGCCACGAGCCATTTGTCTTGGGCGGTAAAGTGCCTTCCTGGACTCCCATCGCACCACTGAAGTCATGGGTAGAGCGGAAAGGTCTCTCGTGGACTGATAAGAAGAGTGGAAAGCTGCTCACTGTGGATCAGATCGCTCACATGATCCAAGCCAAGATCAAGCGGGAAGGCATCGCAGCAAGGAATGTGTTTGTTCAGGTTATAGCTAACCGGGAGCAGTGGATATATCAACAACTCAATTCCATCGAGGTAAGTCTATGAGTGCTTTTGAGAAGTTTATCGCAGATCGGAACCGGATAGTGGATGCCCTGAAGTTTTCTGATATCCCCACCATCCAGTTCAACAAGGATGCTATTCCAAAACAGTTACCCTGCGCTATTGTGATTCTGGATTCAGAGACAGGCAAGAACGGTACGTCTCGTCAGTTCGTAAGCACGGACATCGCTTGGACAGTGTTTCTGATCGTCAATGCCCATAACGTGGATGATCCTGATTCTGACCTATACCAACTCAAAGAAGAGTTCCGGACTTTCTATCTCAAGCTGATGAATCGAGACCTACCCAGTGTGGAGTATTACACTTCCAGAGTGGATGGCTCTCGCTTGGTTCGGATCGCCAAGATCGACCTACTGAAAGCGGGGAACGGAGCATCTTCTTGAGAGTAATGCGACTGGGTGGCTATAACCTTGCTATCAGCTCAGTATCTGATCTGATCGAGAGCAAGTACAAGCCGGAAGCCATTGACCTCTCAAAGTGCCAGAGAGTGGGCAAACAGCTCATCTCAAAGGCAGCCGAGACTAAAAAGACAGTGATGGCACCCTACTCCATGAGTAAGCTGCTCAATCTTCTCGATTTGGACGAGTACCACTCCGGCTGTATCGATGCGCTCTCAATGGCCACCGTCATGCAGTTCGAGTGCAAGAATAAGCAGGTTACTGCCTGGATAGAAGCTGCCGAGTTTCCGGCCTGTGAAGATCAGACCACCATCCTGGCTGAGATGATCAAGTTCTATCTCGCCAGCGGAAACGGCTTCCTGATCAAGATGCGCAACGCTCAGGGTCAGTGGATGGGTCTGGAACGTATGCTGCCAAGTGAAGTGCATATCGTGGAGAACTATGACGAGTTCGGCTTCTTTAGACCCAACTACATCCAGATCAAGAACAACCAGAAGAAGGACTTCGCCTATGCGGACATCATCCACATCAAGAAGTCCACTCACAGATCAAACGCCTGGGGCCTGGCTTGCCTGCCCATAGCCATTAATATCGAGATATTGGGAGAGATCAAGACCTTCGACTATAACAACTTCAAGAACGGTCTCATGATCGACTACTTCGTGATTGTGGAAGGTGGCACTCTCAGGGACGGAACCGTCACTGACGAAGCGGGCAATGAAGTG
>JALNYD010000018.1 GCA_023230025.1 Candidatus Cloacimonadota bacterium
TGTGAGGATGATTGATAATCTCAAACTCCAGGGGAATGATCAGGGATGAGAGTTCCGGATCATTTGTCTCTATTAGCAGATTGCAATAATGCACACCTGGAACCAGGAATTCCTGAGAATACTGCAATTGGATCGTCAGGCTATCTGACTCCGGTTGGATTGTGCCACTTTGTTCCCAACCATCACCAATCTTGAGCCAATGTGGATTTGCCTCAATAGTAAGGCTATAAGTCAACGGCAGGTTCCCCAAATTGGCAATTTGCAAGTCAAACACCCCATCTTGTCCAATAGCTTCAGAAATATGGATACTATCGGCGCTCGCGGCCAGGATCGCTTTGGCACCCTGAGCATTGATCATAATCCTGCCTTCAGGCTGCGGAGCATTGTGGCTGATCACAAGGTCAAAGCTGTAATCCTGCATTTGAGTTGGCGCAAAGCTCAGATTCAGGACTTCGCTGGCACCGGGCTCCAGATTCAGCTCCAAGGTGTTCCGATCCTTCCGGGAATCTTCTGAAGCTCCCTCGGCATATAGGCCAAAGCATTCTGGAATAGTTATTTCTGCTAATAGGGTATCAGCGCCAGGATTTGATATGGTAAAGCTGAGCGTATCCACTGATCCTACTTCCACCAAACCAAAATCCAGGCTATCCGCAGAAATGGCAATCTCCGGATAACACAAGACCGTGAGGGTGACCGGAAGTGTCACATAGGGTTGCTGCATGTTGTTCTGCACAATGTGGACCTCGGCTTCATAAACTCCAGTCTCCAAACCACTGCTATCCAGATCAACACCCGCAATTTGTGCTAGCCCTCCAGGCTGTATGCTACCAGAAGAATATGGAGCAGGTTGCAACCATTCTGGTTGAACAAAGATCGGTGTGAACACGCTTACATAATCGATGTGGATGCCAAAACCATTATAGGTAGAACCCTCGAAAGCAATCTGATAGCTTTCGCTCAGGTTGGGTAAGTCCAGAGTCCGCAGTGTCCAATTTGGTGCATGTCCGGTATAGGAGGCCAATAAGCTCCAATCCTGTCCTGAATTACTGCGGTAGAGCACTTTCAGTTCAGTAGGACGCCCACTGACATACTGGAAATGATAAAAGGACAGTCTGGCTTGATCAACTCCTGACAAGTCCATCACAGGTGAGATCAGGCGGTCGATGGCCGGAACATAGTTATTGCTGCAAAACAAGCCCGCGTTATAGTTACCATCATATGCCGCAGGTGGATGGCCATCCCAACCAGGAGTTTTTCGCCATACCTGAATCTGGGCAAACTGATGGCTCCAGCCTGCAGGTGGAACATCATATTCAAATGATTCACTCAGATGCACTTCATTCTCTGGAGGTAATTGAACTGAGTAAGTCAAAGTCTGTTGTCCGATGTTACTTATATTGAAGCTAGCAGTGGTCGTGTGCCCCTGGTTCAGGCTCAAATTCAATGAAGTTGGGTTCAATTCTGCCATTGGAGGGAATACTGGCTCACAAGCCGGAAAAACGATCTCATCCAGCCAGGCACAATCGCTGCCTTGAACTACTGAATCATTCTTGCCATAGCGCCATTCGAAACTATGCACACCGGGCGTAAGCGCGTAGCTATACTCCACCCAGTTTACTTCCCCATACCAGCTTTGCCGGTTAAGTCCGTCCATTCTGAAGCTTAGATAATCACCCATAGCTGAAGATACCTTCACCCGAAAGCTGATATTGCCGGCTTCAAGAATGTTCAAGGTCAGAACCAAAGAACTGGAACAGCTACTCCCGATCACTCCGCTACGCGCAGCGTATGATCCGGCATAGACTACGCTGGATTGAACAGTCCAGGGTTGGACGCCTGCGAATTGCCAATGATATGCGGAGAAATCTCCGGTCTCGAAGCCCTCTGTTGCACAAACAATTAACGGGAAGAGTAATAGACACAATAACACAATCAATCTGTTCATTCCATCTCCTGTTTTTGGGATTGGCTTTATCCTGATTCAGTATCTGATCTACTTTTCGAATGCAAAAAACTCTGTCAAGTCCTGTGTTGTGTAATCCTACTATTACTCAAGGATTAATAATCAGAGATATCTGGAATTCTGGAACTTATCAGTTGTTATGATGCAGATACAAAAATGGTGCTGAAGGGGGGACTCGAACCCCCATGAGCTCATTGCTCACTAGTCCCTGAAACTAGCGTGTATACCAATTTCACCACTTCAGCACGCGCTGTGATGGTCACTTTTAATAACGCGGCTTTTCTGTCAAGTAGAAAACGCAGGAATCGTCCCAGTGCTAGTTCATGCCCTCAATTGTCAATTGAGGATATTATTCTTCGATACCCTCAACACTATGAGCAGTCAAGAGATAGGGCTGCGAAATCTCTAATCAATGAATTCATGCATTGAGATATGTTGAATCAGTCGCGGAGTGATAGGGTGTTGTATATCAATCCAGCGAGTTATACTACGGCCGATCCCGTATCGTAGAATTGCGATGCTACGTTTCTTTTTCCGGAGCTTCGGAAAACCCCGTTACGGGATAAGTGGGTGCCGGAGCTTCAGAAAGCTCCGTTACGGGATAAGCGATATTAACACTAAATTGAGATTTGGTTATTCCACGATACTCCCCGCATCCATATAGATCTCGGCTACGGTGGGGTGAGCATGAATGGTGCGGGCTAGATCATAGGTGGTGCCTTCCAGTTCGATCAGGATGCCAGCTTCGCTGATCAGGTCGGTGGCATTAGCAGCAGCAATTTGCACACCCAGCACCTCACGATAATGGGTTTCGTAGATAATGCGGATAAAACCTTCTGATTCACCTTCTGCCAGGGCTTTCCCATTTGCCGTTAAAGGATATTGGTTGATCTTATATTCCAGCCCGGAGCTTTTAACCTGTTCTTCGGTGAGCCCGATCTGAGCCAGTTCAGGGTCGGTATAGATATTGATGGGGTGGCTACGCTCTTCCTCCGCGGGAGGTGTGCCATGTAGCGCTGCTATCACCTCCAAACCCTGTGCCGAAGCCACATGAGCGAGATAGCTTTTGCCATTGACGTCGCCGGCGGCATAGATTCCAGGGATTGAACTTTGGTGGTTCCGATCTGTGGCGATATAGCCATTTTCAAGCTTCAATTCAAGCTCCATGGCTGGCAACACAGCTTTGCGGAACCCGGCATTGATCACCATATCATAGACAACTTCGGCATCATTGTGAAGAAGTTTCCCGGCGGCAAGCAGGGCTTCAGCCATAGGTATCACTGAGATCTTATCCTTCTTCAACTTTTTCTGCATAAAGGCTTCCAGATAGCCATCAAGCTGCGGCATCAAAGGTAGATCTGTTGCCAGAATGGTTGGTTTCTTGCCGATCAGGGCAAAGAATTGGGCAAGCTCAATCAGGTTTGCCCCGCGACCATAAAGCAGAGGCTTTTGCGGTAATTCGACTAAGGAGTATAGATCTTCCAGCTCGAGCGCATCCTTGAAGAACTCCTGCTTAGCTGGTCTGGAACCTGTAGCAATCAAAATGTTTTTTGTATCCAGGATGCGATTATCCGCCTGAACCTGGGTGGCGGAGATAATCCGGGCTTCGGCCTTCAGAAATTCCACTCCATTCTTTTTCCACAAAAATTCAATACCCCGGCTAAGCTTCGTAACCACCGTGTTGGTGCGCCTTATGGCTTGTTGCCAATCAAAGGACAGGGCATCGGGATCTATCCCGAGGATGCCAAAATCCTTGGCCTGCTTAACCTTTCGCATCATCTTGGCAGATTCCAGCAAGCTCTTGGTGGGAATGCAGCCCCAATTGAGGCACATTCCGCCCACATACTTTTTGTCGATTACCAGGGTCTTCAGTCCGGTTTGTCCGGCCCGGATTGCAGCCACATAACCTGCAGGACCGCTGCCGATTACGATTAGATCATAAGCCATGATTTCCTCCTTCAAAAGCCAGCAACAGAAGCGGATCCCGTAGATAGCCAAGCACTTCGTTCAGAAAACGCGCCACCTCTCCCCCATCCACGATGCGATGATCCACACTCATGCTGATGGGCAGCATATTGCCGACAGCGATCTGACTATCTTTCACAATGGGCTTTTCGGTCATCCGTCCCACCCCAAAGATGGCTACCTGAGGATAGTTGATTACGGGGACGGCGAAATAGCCACCAATTGAGCCATAAGAAGTGATGCTGAAGCTACCGTCTTTGAGGTCTTCAAGTGTGAGTTTGCGCTCTTTGGCTCTATCAATAAGGTCTTTTAGATCACGTGCCACCTGGATCAGGGATTTGTGATCAGCATCCCGGATCACGGGAACTACCAACCCTTCATCCGCATCCATGGCAATGCCGATATTGACATAGTTCTTGTAAATGATCCGCTCATTTTCCAGATCCAGCTCGGCATTGAGCACTGGATGATTCTTGAGCGCCCGAGCTACAGCTTTGATGATGAAAGGCAGATAGCTAAGACGCATGTCTTTGTCAAGTAAGGCCTCGTTGAGGCGTTTACGGGCAGCCACCAGTTCACTCACTTCCACCTCGTCCATCACGCTCATGTGAGCAGCATTCTGTTTGCTGCGCAGCATGTTTTTGGCAATGGTCTTGCGGATGGTAGAAAGACTCTCATAGCGGTAGCGTTTTGTGGGATCAATGGCCTGGGGGCTTACTGGAGATGCATTGAGCCTGACCTTGCTGGCGTTTTCAGTGATGTCCTTTTTGGTTACCCTTCCTGCCGGGCCACTACCTGGGATCTGATTGATATCAATGCCCAGTTCTTTGGCCATTGCTCTGGCAACAGGAGTAGCCAGGGCTTTCTTGCGGGTAAGGAGATCCTTTTGACTTGCAATCCCTTCATCTCCGGCAGGCAGAAAAGCACCATCTCCAGCAACCTCGATGGTTCCCACCACGCCAAAGCCTTTTTCGTCAATGGCCTCAGTGCTGGGAGCCTTGGGAGCATCAGCAGCAACGCTTTGAGCCGCTTCACCTTCCACTCCTTCAATATCAATCTCAACCAGAGCATTGCCAACCTTTACGGTATCACCGATACCTCCATAAGTAACGGCGATAACTCCGCTTTTAGGCGAGGGAATATCAGTAACAACCTTGTCAGTTTCCATCTTTACCAATGGATCTCCACTGGAGATATTCTGTCCTTTCTGTACGTACCACTCGATGATCTTGCCCTCTTCCAGGCCTTCTCCAATATCGGGAAACTTGAATATATAACGCATTTTAGACTCCTAATACTTAATCAAGCGTTCGATCCCGGCAGCGATCCGTTCAGGACTGAGATTGTAGTGCTTTTCGCCCAAAGGAAGCGGGATCACGGTATCAAAACCTGTTAAGCGGCTGGGAGGGGCTTCCAAAGATAAGAATGCCTCCTCGTTGATGATAGAGATCAATTCTGCAGCAGGGCCATAACTCTGCGGCGCTTCGGTAACCACCAGGGCACGTCCTGTCTTGCGTACCGATTGGGCGATGGTTTCACGATCAATCGGCCAGATACTGCGCAGGTCAATCAGTTCCACACTATAGCCTTTTTGCTTCGCTATGGCGATGGCGCGCTGAGCTTCACGGATCATAGCGCCATAGGCTATCAGAGTAATCTGATCTCCCTGTTGTAAAATCTTTGCCTTACCGATGGGGATACGATAAAGCTCCTCAGGAACCTCCTGTTTCACTGCCCGATATATCCGCTTGGGCTCCATGAAGATCACTGGATCGGGATCTTCGATTGCTGCAATCAACAAGCCCTTGGCATCATAGGGCGTAGAAGGTATAACCACCTTCAAACCAGGAGTATGGCCAAAATATGCTTCAGGGCTTTCACTATGGTGTTCCAGAGCATTGATGCCCCCACCATAAGGTATGCGAATCACCATGGGCACGCTAAACTTGCCCCGGGTGCGATTACGAAACCGGGATACATGGCTGAGGATCTGGTTCATGGCGGGATAAACAAAGCCATCAAATTGCATTTCGATGATGGGTTTCATCCCCGATATCGCCATTCCCAAAGCAGTACCGGCAATCCCGGATTCTGCCAGAGGACTATCAAACACTCGCTCTGCACCATGCTTCTGCTGCAAGCCCTCGGTGACACGGAACACTCCCCCTTCCACACCCACGTCCTCACCATAAACTACGATGCTCTTGTCTTCAGCTAGCTTCAGATCCATGGCGTCATTGATTGCCTGTACCAGATTCATCACCTTCATTTCACACCTCCCAGGAAGTTCTCATAGGCATTCTTCTGTCGTTTTAACTCGTCCGGCAACTCAGCATACATATAAGCAAACACATCATCCAGCTTGTACTCGGGGTGCTTTTCCGCAGCTTCAAACTCCTGGTCAATTTGCTTCTTGAACTGAGCGATGAGCTCTTCTTCCTGATCAAATGAAGCAATTCCAGCATGGAGAATATAGCCTTTCAGGCGTTTGAGAGGATCTTTTTGAGCCCAGGCTTCCTCTTCCTCTTTGCTGCGATACTTGGTGGGATCATCCGAGGTTGTATGAGCTCCGGAGCGGAAAGTGCGGGCTTCAATCAGGAAAGGCCCTTTGCCGCTTACAGCGTGTTTACGTGCATAAGCAAGGGCATCATGCATGGCAAAGAAATCGTTGCCATCAACTAAGAGCGAGGGAATGTTGTAGGCGATGCCCTTCACTGCAATATTGATGGAGCGGGTCTGCATCTTGAGGGGTACTGAGATGGCAAACTGATTGTTTTGCACGATGAAGATCACCGGCGCATCCCAAACGGCGGCAAAGTTCAGAGCTTCATGAAAATCACCTTCAGAGGTTCCGCCATCACCTACATAGGCAAAGACGGCCGTATCTTTTTCCCCCTGATACTTCATGGCATATCCGATGCCGCTAGCATGCACCAATTGAGAGGCAATCGGCACCGATACGGGTAGCATGCGATTGGCTTTTTGGAAGCGGGAGCCATCCTCATTACCTTTGAAATACAGGAAGATTTCCTGCAACGAAACACCCTTTGCCAGCCAGGCACCCAGTTCCCGGAAAGCAGGAACCAACCAGTCCTGCTCCCTGGTGATCATCCCCGCGGCAATATGAATCGCTTCCTGACCCAGATTGGGAGGATAGGTAAACATTCGTCCCTGACGTTGATAACTAACAGCCATCAGATCGGCTGTACGCTCAAACAACAAATCTTCATAAGCTTTGAGGATTTGCTTGTCGCTTAACTCCGGCTGCCAGGTCTTACTCAGAGGTATTCCCTCATCGTCTATCAATTGATAAGCCTTGTTCTTGATAGGGTTGTATTTATCTAAAGTGTTCTGATCTAACATTGGTCACCACCTTGTGTTATATTGTTTATATCCTACTCACAAGATAGGTGATTCAAGGAAGAAGGCAAGGGGAAAGTTTAGTTATTTGCTATCGTAGCGCCAGATGCCGTCCCAGCATTGCAGATCAATTCCTTTAATGCGTTCCAGCATCAGCCTGGAGGGATAGTCCATACTATCCAGGCTCAGACACTGTTCAAAACCTTGTTTCGCCAATTTCAGATCCTTTGCCACCATTGCCTTCAAAGCCTGAGCATAAGTCTGATAGAGCTGTTGTTGTTGCAGGCTAATCTCCGGGGTAGGAGCGATTAGCTCATAAATATCGATGGCTTCATCTTTGCCTTTGACACACACCCGGTCAAGCCACCGGCAGAAATATATCTCTTTCACCGCCTCATAGGTTGCCGAATCAATGATGATGGAGCTGTGATAACACTTGTTCAGGCTTTCCAGGCGGGAGGCAAGATTCATTTTATCGCCGATTCCAGTGTAGTTGAAGATCTCGTCTGAACCAAAGTTTCCGGCAATGATCTCACCGCTGGCAATTCCAACCCCGATCTGGAAGTTGGTAAGGATCGGGTGACTGGAGTATTCATCCCTCAAGGTTTTGGATACAGCGATTATGCTGACCGCAGTCTGACACGCGCGCACCTGATAGTCTGGCATGGACAGGGGGACGTTGAACAAAGCAAGCATGGCATCACCGATGTATTTATCAAGAGTTCCCAGATTCTGAGTAACGATCTGGGTGCTTCGATTGAAGTGCTCGTGCAGAAACTCGCTTACTTCTTCGGGAGGAAGCTGTTCACAGATACCGCTGAAATTGCGGATATCGCTGAACAGGATGGAAGCTGCCTTTCGTTCGCCGCCTACCTTCAAGGGGTCATTCACTTTCATGATCTGAGATATCACTGATTTTGATACATAGTGTTCAAAGGCATTTCGCACTTTGCGTTTTTCGGCGTATTGAATCTGGGATTCATGAACCAGTAAACTGAAATACGCCACGAGCCAGGTAAGCATAAACACACTGTAATCCATAGCCAGATGACTTCTTGCAAAGCACAGAACAAACACGGCGAATAGCAGGACTGAAGCGATAGCAAAGATCAATAGCGTTTGCAAGGGTTTCAGATATCTGATGCTAAAGGCCATCAGCAATACGGCAGTTATGATCAACACCCAACTCAGCCAATGGGGAAGCCAGTGCACATAATCCTCCATCAGCAGGTTCATCATCATGGTGGCATGCAATTCCACTCCTGGATAATCTGGATCCAGGGGAGTGATCTTGATATCTCTCAATCCAACCGCGGTTGAGCCCACCAGGATGATCTTTCCGGCAAAGTATCCATCTTCTATCCGCCCCAGAAGCACATCTGCAAAAGATACATAGCGAAAGCGCTGGGATTTGCCATAATAGTTGAAGAAGAAGTTCCCATTGTAATCCAGCGGAATGGATCGGATAACTTCATTCTGGCTGAGCAGCTTCAAATCCCCATCGTAGCGGATCTGATCAATCTGCAGGAGGTCAAGACAAGCCTGGAAGCTGAAGTTTACATATTGCTTGCCTTCAAAATCAAAGAAGCAGGGATAATCGTGGATAATCCCGCTGTAATCCGGTCCGATGTGAGCAAAGCCTACTCCATAAGCGGATTCTGCCAGAAGACTAATCGGGGCCTTGGGATTTGAGATAGGGCGGGTAACGGCTCCAGGTATCTTCCAGGATCTAAGAGTAGAAGGTAAATAGATGCTGTCCACCGGAGTGGAGCTATTGAACATTCCCAAATACACATTTCCAGCATCACGGATGGCGCGGGCTAACTCGGCATCCGTGGTATAATTCTGCAAAAATGCAGAGGCTTCAAATCCCTTGTTCCTGTAGAATTGCGCCATCCTTTCCTGCATCAAGGTGTTCATGCTGTCGGATTCGGTGAAGAACACATCAAAGGCAATCAGAAGGGGTTGATCATTCCGCAGGCTATCGATCAAATCGGCAAAATACAGGCTGGGCCAGGAAGAATGTTGCCCCAGTGTGGCAATACTCCATTCATCGATATCCACGATCACAATATCTTCGATTCTGGCTTTGGCGTCATTTTCGTAATAGGCATTGGTCAGATCCAGAATCAAATCATAAGTACGCAGGTGCAGAATACCCAGGAGCTGCTTACTGATCGGGAGTTGATGCAGCAGCCATGAAAAAGCAATCACCACCAAGGTGATCACATAACGATGATAGCGAAGCTTCATTTCCCCGGCAGGAGCTCAAGATACTGACTGTGAGGAAAATCCTTCCTGAGCAATGCCGTGTGCTTATCCCGGGCAATAGGTTTCTGCTGTTCCTCATAGATCAGGATCAAAAGCAGATGACTGATCTCAGCTTCAGGTTGCAGAGGGTTTTGTTCGATTACTTTGAGCAGCATGGGAACAGCATCAGAATATTTCTTCTGCTCATACATATCCCGGGCAGCACTAAAATCAATCGATTCCACTTCATCCCAGTAGTAATAGCTTTTCTTCTGAACTTCCGCTTCATCCCGCCGAATTCCTGCCACAGAGCTGGTTTCCTTGCGATTGGGCAAGCTGAGGTTTTTCATTTGTCGTTTGAGCTTATCGCTCCAGCTTCCGCTGGTACATGCTTCATCATAGAGCTTGTTTATGCTTATGCTTTGATTTTGTGCAAGTTCTGAAAACGCTCCATTATCAAAGACGATTTCTGCCTTGGCAGCCAATCCGGTTTTGAGATAACCATCTTTGTGAATCTGCATCCCTTTTGATGCCGCCTTGTAGGGAGCATTGAGGCTTTCCTTGTATTCCACAGTGCCTACTATGAATTGGATTTTGCCTACCACTTCTGCCGCGATGGGAAGCAGCAGTAGCACCAATACAATGGTTAGAAATAGGTTCTTCATACTAATCTCCTGAGTCTAAAAGGTCCAAATAGATCTGGGAATCTACAGCTCGGATGATTTCCTTGCGCTGTATCAAGTTGAAATACTTCTTAGCTTCGGAACGATTCATGTTGCGATGCTCCAGCAAGCAGAGGTTTCGATACACGTTGTCGGTATCAGTAGCATGGTCCAGCGCTTGCAGATATTTCTCCCTGGCCAGTTGGGGGCGAGAAGTTTCTGCGTAGAGATTCCCAAGGTTTATCAAAGCTGTGAAGTCACCGGGATCCCGGTTCAGGACTTCTTTATACAGACGTTCTGCTTGTTCTAAAAGGTTTTGCTCATAGCTATATCTGGCATATTGCAAGCGTACAGAATTGTTATCAGGATATGCTTCCAGGGCTTCACTGAAGCTCAATTCCCGATTGATCTGGCTCATACTTTGCAGCCTGGAAACATCCTGTTGAAAATATGATACTGCTTCACTGATGTTCCGGAAAGATGAGGCATCAATGCTCCTGGTAAAGGAGCTGGGAGGATACGATTTGTGGGCATCGGCAAATTCGATGATCTCCGGCATCTCGCCTCTGGTGATGAGTTCCTGGTAGGTTCTGATTGCTGTAAGCCAACTGGTGATGAAGTCTGCTTTTCCCAGAATAGTGCTTTCCAGGGGGAACCAATGAGCGCCCTTGTAGGCTATAAAATATTCGGGCACAAGTCCATTTTGCAGAATCTGAGCTTCAGTCATTTCCGTCCGCACTGCCAGCATTACATGCATGGGTACATCAATGAAGGCAGTAACTACTCCCATGGATTCCAGAGTTGAGGCCAGGAGCACAATCAAGTCTTCACAATCCCCGGATTTACTGGCCAGAAGCTGGTGCGGAAACTGAACCTCATCCATTACCGATGTATCCTGATTGGATATGCTGGAATCGGAACCGTAACCTATCCCATTGGCACGGTAAAAACTATAGACCTGCAATGCTTTCATCAGAGGGAGAATTGGGACATTGCTGGGTTGCTCTCTAAATGCGGTTGAGATATTGTTTCTGACAAAGTGACCGAGATTACTATCCTGAGGATTTACAAAACTGGCAAGACTGCGTCTTTTCTTCCAGTCAAATGCCTTATTTGAACGAATCTCGAGCTGCTGCTGCGGATAATCAATACTATATGGCCGCCCCTCATAACTATAATCAAGCTGGATTTCCAGATTTACAGAACGAGGTTGATCAAATAACCGATCACTGAAATCCATCATGATGTCTACCCGCAATTCCTCTTTGGGAATCACAGCCGGGATCAAAATCTGTTTTTCCTGTTTTCCAACCTCATGTACAAATACCTTTAGTGTGGCATCTTTAATGGTGTTTGTCTTGTTGTTGTACAGGGTTACAGAACCTATGGGATTGAGCCGGTAATATTGGTCCAGAGAAGGGTTTATGGGATCAAAGCGGGGTTTGATTATGTCAATGGGATTGCGCGTGTATTCCAGATTCGAGAGCTCGGTGTTGATATCGGACAGTAACGTTGAGATCTCATAGTCATCCGGGCGATAGCTACTGGCTCTTACAATTTGATCCCTGGCTTCTTCCAGGCGAAGTTCCAGGCGTAGCAGCTTGGCATAAAGCAAGTGAAAATCTACGGCTGTATCATTGTTAGCCACATAATTGGCTACTGCATCCAGCACCGCCAGGGCTTCATAATTCCTGCCGTTCCTATTTAGCAGATCGGCATAGTCCAGGCCGTATTGTGCGATGGCAGGAGCTAATTCGTGTGCCTTGCGAAAGCTATCCTGAGCCTGGTTGATATTATTATCCTGAAGATAGGCAGTGCCAAGGTTGTTGTGATATTCAGCAACTGCAGGATTGAGGCGGATTGCCTCCAGAAAATGGTCAATTGCCAGACCATAACTTCCACCCTGCATGCTGCATTTGCCCAAAAGATTGCGCACAAGATCCAGTTCTTCATAGGGATAACGGGTTAACATGGAACTAAGATGGGTTTCTGCTGCCCGATATTGCTTCAGAATAAGCTGCAATTCTCCAATCTTCAGATTATCCTCAAAGGTCTGCTCCTCTCCGAGCAATTCCTGATACTTGGCCAGAGCATCCTGATAATCTCCCCTGGCTTCATATGAAGCAGCCCAATAGCGAGTTACAGTCTGATCCCGAGTGTTGAAATTGAGCTCATAGCGATCAGCTTCCAATATTACAGAATCATACTGCTGGGTTAAATACTTCAGCGTTATGTACTCTTTGAGCAGGGTTTGATTGGACGTGTAGTTCTGACCTTCAATATAGGTGATCCCACTCAGATAGTCATGCTTCATCGTGTAAATATTCACAGCTCTGAGGGCAATATCCGTGCTGGTACCGCTAACACGAGAGGCATTGCGCAACTCATCCAAAGCTCTATCATACTCATCCAGGCTAACATACCGATCTGATTCGGCGACATAGCACTTGATGATTTCACCATCAATACGGGGATCGATAATTCGCTGCTGAGCTCTCCGAAAAGCCTCAACTGCAGCATGATATTCGCCCTGTGCAAACAGGTATTTACCATGACTGAAGTGATCTTCAACTCCATCGCTCCAGGAGCCACGTTTGCCATCATCCGCAACCTCACTCACCTTATATGTGATCAAAGTTGATTTGTTTTCCAGCACTTCATACTTTGCCTGAGAGATGGGAATAATATGTGGTTGCAAACCCACGTTTGCTTGTATGTTCCAGTTGTTAATACCGGGGGTCGCTTCCCAACTAAGTACGGTGTTGAGTTGTTCATTCAAAACCATACGGATGGTCTGGGTATCATCCAATGCGGGATAGAAATTTAAGAATCTAGCTGATCTGGTCTTGCTATCCATGATCGCCAGGCTTTGCTTTTGAGTATCGAAACGAATCATATAGATGCTGGCAAAATGAGGGAAATTGCCAGTAGAACTATGGGCCAACAGCTCGTATTCCCTGATATTTCCATTGTATATCTTGAGTTTCTGGTTGGTTTTGTCCACATAGGCCAGGCGACCATCAGCAATGATGTCAAAACTGCTGATTCCCTTTTCGGAGGCTACCCTTGTCGGTCTCTGGCCGCCTTGAAGAGCTATCTTCATGATCTCCGAATCATCACTGAGGCAATACAGATCGGTATCAGTGCTGCGTAATAGCGTCGGACGCTGAGTGTTGCGCAGCAGAGATATGTTCCTGGAAAATGTGTCGTGCTGATTAAATACCGATATGCGACGGTTTCCAGTATCTGCCACATATAGATTCCCATCTGAAGTTACCACAATTGAGCTCGGATTCATCAGACTTCCATTCTGGGATCCCTTACCCCCGATTCTCGACAGGTATTTGCCTGTATCTGCCTCAAAGATATGGACAAAGCAGCTTTTGGAATCCAAAACATAAAGCTTCCCAGGTTTATAAGCCAAAGCAGTCCAATCCTGGAAGAGTTTTTCCTTCTGAGCCTTCAGATAAATATGATATTTTACATTACCTGCTCTATCACTATAAACTACTACAGGCCCTGGCTTTCCCTTCTTTCCTGGCAGGTTAAGATTGAGGATCGAAAAGATTCCATCTGGAGTAGGCAGATAATCCTTGGCCAAGGCCTGATTGGATTCCTCCAGAGCAAGACGCATGGTGTATGGCGGACGCTGAAGAGGGGAAGTCACGCTGGGTTCATTATCCAAAAAGATATGGATTGCCCGCTGCCCTGAATCATAGATTGCGATCAATGAACCATCCTGATGCGAGCCACACTTCAGGATGGTAGGAGTTTGGAATGAACCTGGATTGGGCGATTTATTCTGCGAACCGAAACTCGTTTCTGCAATGGGCAGTCCCGTGCCGGTCAGTTTACTTACATTCATCGGAGTCTTGTTCAATACATGCAGCTCTCCCCAATGGTTCACCGCCATGTCTATGATATAGTTCGCGGCTTTGCCAGAATTGCGAACATTGGGACGGGATTTGACCACCAGATTCATGTCATAAACCACAATTTCACTACCACTTTTGGTATGTTGCAGCACTCTGATCAACTGATCTTCTCCCAAACTCATGGAAACAGGATTGGACAGGGTGCAGCTTGCCATTAGCATCCCTTCCTGGCTAAGGGCAAATAGCTTCTTGCTATCCATCACAAAGATAATGCCCTGATAGTTCACCAATATCCGCTTTGCTTTGGTGAATTTGAGCTCTTTGACTCCTTTGGTTTGAATCCTGGATTTCAGCGCTCCACTCTGTTCAAAGATCAGGATTTCGTTGTTTTTTGCGTCCAAAAGGTAAAGCTTGCCATCCTCAACGTAAAGATCAGTGATCTGAGCTTTGGGGGATAAACGGATCCCAGTGCTAATCCATTGATAGTTATCAAAGTCAAGATATATTATTTCTTTGCTCAAGTTATTTACTGCATATAGCCGAGAGGCTCCAAATGCCATCGCCCCTATGGGGATGGGCTTCTCCTTTGTGCCAGCCAGTCTCTTCTTTGGCTCTGGAGATGCCCAAAGAGTACCGCAGATCATAAAAATAACAAAAAACATGAATCCTACGCGTTTCATATAAACTCCCTTACATGCTTAAGGGTAACTATTCTAGACTATGGAATGCTTGTCAAGAACAATTCTCGAATCACCTTGAAGGATATCGTGGTAATTGTGCAAAATATCTACAGCCCCGAGTTCATAACCTTAAACATAGCTATTTCTTTTCTTGACAGCACCTTGACATCCCGGAAAGCTGACTCTGTTTGTCAGAATAGCTAGCCTGCACGAAATAATCAGTGTTTGGGAGGATCGATGAGAACTCTTTTAGTGGTTTGCATATTGTTGCTTTTCATGATTGACGTCACGCATTCATATGCGTTCGAGAACTCTGACCGGAGTACTGGCAATAACCGTTCACTCGTTGCGTATTACCCTTTTGACGGCGATTACAATGATCACAGCGGTTCAGCGCTTCACCTGACTGTGGAAGGATATCCACAGCTTTGCACCGATCGACATGGAAACGCTAATCAGGCCTATCAGTTTGACGGCATGCTAGACTACTTTTGGGTTGATGACGCCCCCATTCTAAGGCCTGAGAACTTCACAATATGTGCCTGGTTCTGCGCCGAATTCAAAACCGGCTATACCAGGATCCTGGAAAAGAGATATCGTGTTCCAGCCGCTCCCTACAGCTCTTATTTACTCGAAGTGACTGATGATTCTTCTCTACCCAAAGCTCAGGCTGCTATCAACAGTTCTCAACGCATTATTCAGGCTCAGCAAGGTGTGGCTCACGACACCTGGCACCATCTATGTGCCACCTACGACGGGAGTTCATTCAAGCTATACCTGGATGGGGAATTGAGCTCTTCCATGAACGTTACGGGGCTGGTTAATTATTCGGAATTTCCTCTGTGTATTGGCAACGCCTATCCCGGTGCTCCGCAAAATCACAATTTCAAGGGCAAGCTGGATGATTTGCGAATATACAATCACGCCTTAAGCGAGAACGAAATCAGAAATATGTTCGACCTGGTTACCATGCCCCGGAATGTTTCCATTGCCTGCATTTCAGGGCAGCCTCTGCTCAGTTGGGATGATCAGGAGGCAGCAAGCTCTTTCTCGGTTTATTCAGCTTCAGACTGCCTGGCTGAGTTTCCTGACGAATGGGTTTTGGAAGAATCCGGTATCACCGGCACCCAATGGCAGGACGATAGTCCACAAGCCTCGTGTAAGTTCTATCGAGTTGTGGCAGTTGACGATTAGGTGAGCGCATCGGAAAGTACGCTGCCGAAACACCGGCTTCTTCTGATGTGCGGTTATTGCTCTTCCCACGCGCGGACAGTTAGTCGGCTGAACCTTATCATCATGGCATAGCCTCGGGGTAAGACTTCAAGATGAAGCTTCCTTCCTGATTGCCGTCACGATGCGGTCACCTTGTCGTTACTTTTGTGACCACAAAGTAACGGCATCGTGACGGTAAATAATGGGTGTAAGGACGGCAAGCTGGCATCTTAAGAGTTTTAAGGGCGGTACAGCGACCGCCGGTACCTCACAACCTTAAAACTCCAAAACCTCAAAACTCAAATGAGCGCTTCCGGCGAGCCCTCACACACAGTCGATAGATCAGCAATTCTGATCCCAACCCGGATGCTTTAGTTGTTATTGCCCAATTTCGTTCTTGACAGAATCTGGATAGACGTCCTCATGGCAAAAGGCATATATGGTTGTAATCAGATCACGCGGCATGAACCGGATGATCTATGAGGATGGAGGCAGGTCTCAACCCCTCCGGTGTATAGAATGTAACTTTATGATCCCTAAAGGAGCAGGAATGAAAAGAACAGTGTTTTTGTCAGTTTTGATCTGTCTGAGTTGTCTATGGGCGCAGGACCGAGGACATAACAACTATCCCCGCTTGCTTTCGTATTATCTTTCTCACGTTTACCCTGCCCAAAATGATAGCATGATCACCTTAATGGCCAGGAATGACCTGATCGTCCTTGATATGGAGCATTCAGAGTTTAATCCCAGCCTGATCTCAGGGATTAGGGCAATCAACCCCGACGCAGTTATCGTAGCTTATATTAGTGTTTCTGCCATTACCACTGAACCAAATTTGGATCCGGTTACATATTCGCTACGCCGGGCACTCAAGCAAGGAATTCAAGAACCCTGGTGGATGCTTACCAGTACCGATCAACATGCCTCGGATTGGCCGGGGACATGGATGCTGAATTGCACTCCTTTTTGTCCAGAGGTTGGGGGACAAACCTGGACTGATTATCTGGCAGCATTTATCTCCACCCACATACTTGCTAACCCTCTCTGGGATGGAGTGTTTTTGGATAATTGCTACCATTCAATACCCTCTATCAATTGCCCGGATACAGATTGCAACAATGACAGTATTCCAGATGATCTGGCATGGCGAGACCAACAGTGGCAAGCAGGATTGCGTCCTTTCATCGCCGAGTTAAAAGCTGGGCACCCCAGTAAGGTGATTTTAGGAAATCCCGGATGGGTTTTTCCGGAAGCATTGAATGGTGCGATGTTTGAAGAATGGGACACGAATAATCCCAGTTTTGGTTTTGGTCTGAGTTGGCCTGACTTTATCAGCAGATATGACGATCTTGAAGATAGTTTCCAGACCCCACAGTATCACATGATCTCAGCGGCAGGACTGATGAATGATTATCAGCAAATGCGCTATACCCTGAGCACAGCCTTGATGGGTAACGGCTATTACTGCTTCGATGAAGGCCCCGAGAATCACGGCCAAAGCTGGTGGTATGATGAATACAATGTAAACTTGGGACAACCCCTTGAGGAGTTTTTCCAAGAGGGGCAAAACATGATCATGAATGGAGATTTTAATTCCGGTAGCCAGGGCTGGCAAGTTGAGCTTCATGATTCTTCAAATGCTTATCTTAGCATAAATTCGGAGGCAGGAAATCCTTATGCAGCCGTAACAATTACGAATCCACACCCGAGTCCGACCACGGATAATTATTACCAGATAGCCCTCAAGCAGAATAATAACAGCAATATGAATCTGCTTCCAAATCATCAATACGTCTTGCGTTTCAGGGCTAAAGCAAGCTATCCCCGACCAATCCTCACGGTACTTTTATGGGAGGATGAGATTAATGATTATCCATGGTTGTGTTCCTCGAAAACTTGTGATTTAACTACCTCCTGGCAATACTTTGAGTTCAAGCTAACGATCTCCTCGGGATATGCCTTTACCCCAGAACAAGTACGTTTTACATTTCATCTTGCTCAAGCTGGAGGTACGGTGAGTTTCGATGATATTTCACTACGACAATTTAGTCTTGGTTATCCCGCCATGCGTGAATTTGAGAATGGACTGGTGATCTGCAATCCTTCCGCAACACCAATCAGCGTCAGCTTGCCGGAAACATATTACCGCATAGCCGGCAGTCAGGATCCGGTGGTAAACAGCGGTAATAGCTGCACTCAGGTAAGTATTGCTGCAAGAGATGGCATTATCCTGCTGAAGAGCAGACCTCAGATCACACTTGTTAGCTCCAGTCACTTGAACTACAGCACTCAGTGGGTGGGAACCAGCTCTCCTATGCAAAGTGTGAACATCACCAATAGCGGAACTTCTCCACTTACCATATCGGGGATCAGCTTTACCAGTAATCCAAGTCATTTTACATATTCTGGCATCACCCTTCCCCTGATTCTGGCGGTCAATCAAAGTGCCAGCTTCAATGTGCAATACTATCCGCAGAATGACGGCTATCACCAGGATACGCTACTCATCCTGAACGATTCGATCAATGATTCCGCTTTATCTGTTGAGCTGATGGGAACGGCAGAGTATCCTGAACCGCTGGAGCCACAGAATGTGCAGATATCTCAGCAGGGCCCAGACGCTGTTATCACTTGGAATCCGGTTACTCAAAGCATATATGCCACTCCTTTTAACCCAGATTGCTATCTGGTGTTCTACAATGGCTCAAACGATATCAATGGGGATTACTATTTTCACGGGCTGAGCAGCATATGTTCATATACTCACCATGATGTACTCCAGCATGCAGATCACATGTTATATCGGGTGCATGCTTTCAAAGCTTCTTCAGATCTAAGAATTGATGAGCTTTGGGAACTGGAATCGAGAATCACTGAAAAAGACTTTTTTAAACTCATTTATAAACCATAGGAGGTCTCTATGTCCACCATTTTAAAGAATCTTGTTCAAACTACCTGCCTCGCGATTGTGCTTGGTTTGAGCTTGCTATCCTGCTCTGAAGAACCAACAAAAGTTACTGTGACCGATGCCAATCGTGATTTGGTGGCTCACCTTAGCCCTGATCCTGACATTTTGGGAAACACCGAGATTTTCTTTATCCCTGGCACCATTCAGGGATCGGCTATCTGGGTGATTAACGGACCCGGTGCGAATGTGGGAGTGGATATCCGGGACAAGGGCAACAGCGCTTTCATATACTTTGCCGATGCCTATATCGGTAAAAGTGACAATGTGGCACAAACCGGAACCCAGATCCCTTGGGGAAGATGGATGCGGGTGCGCCTGGTGGAATATAAATCCGGACTGTCTGGATATGTGGTAAACTTCCTAAGCGCATTGGGACTGGACTTTTTTGACAGTCTGGAGGATTACATGATCGAACACGTGTATGAGACAGATGTTTATCTGGAACAGGGAGGAAAGAAGCATTTCAGTACACCGGTGATCAAGCGGAGAAATGGAGTTTTAGAGTTTTAGGGTTTTAGAGTTTTAGGGTTTTAGGGTTTTAGGGTATGGGAGGTCTACCCTGACTGGCGAGGGGAGATTATTGGGATTGACACGTCTGTTCCACCTCCATGGTTCGTTTCGCCTTGGAGACACCGGTCGTGGCGTTCGGAGTGGAAGCGTATTCAATGTTCTTGACCTGCAGCAAGATGCCCCAGCCACTCTAAAACAACACGAAGAAGCTCCTTCAACATAAAAAGCCGTGGCATGCAATTCGCAATACCACGGCTGATTATTCTTGCCGGTTAGGGCATCATTTTAATGATGTTTGTGGGTGGCTTCAGCTACAACCTGTCCATTACTGATAGAGCGCTTGAAGTAATGGGTATGGAGCAACTTCTGAGCCAGAGGTGAGTTCGGAGCACCCAAGAAGCGTTCATAAATACGTTGTACTTCAGGATTGTGGTGAGATTTACGCACAGGCAGTGACTTATCTTCTTCATAAAGAGCAAGACCACGACGAGCACGGGAAGCGATATCATTGCCGTAGGGCTGACCGCCACCACCAACGCAACCGCCGGGGCAAGCCATGATTTCGATGAAGTGCCAGGGGGATTCACCCTTGGTTTTGAGGCCTTCACGAACCTGATCCATCACCTTGCGGGCATTACCCAAGCCATGTGCTACAGCTACTCTGAGATCACCGAATCCGGGAACGTTGACAGTAGCTTCCTTCACGCCGTCAAGACCACGAACACCAACGATGTCAATGTCTTCCAGCTCTTGACCTGTTACCAGAGTATAGGCAGAGCGGATGGCGGCTTCCATCACACCACCGGTGGCACCAAAAATAGTACCAGCGCCAGTGTAGAAGCTCATACCTTCATCGGCATCTTCTTCTTTGATGTGAGCAAAGTCAATACCAGCTTCCTTGATCATGCGCAGGAACTCGCGGGTAGTCAATACATAATCGGTATCCTGATAACCGCTGTCCCGGAGTTCCGGACGACGGGCTTCGAACTTTTTGGCAGTACAGGGCATTACTGCAACTGATACAATCTTGGCAGGATCAATGCCGTGTTCCTGAGCATAGTAGGTTTTGGATAGCACACCGAACATGCTCATGGGGGACTTGGCAGTGGAAACGCAATCCGCGAGATCGGGATAATATGTTTCCATAAACTTGATCCAGCCCGGAGAGCAGGAAGTGATCAGCGGACGCTTTTCACCGGCTTTCAGCTTGGCTACGCATTCAGTGCCTTCTTCCATGATGGTAAGATCAGCGGTGAAGTTTGTATCCATAATGGCATCAAACCCGATTTTCCGCAGAGCGGCGTACATCTTTTTGGCAGTGATACTACCCAAGGGTAAGCCAAATTCCTCACCCAGAGACACACGAATTGCTGGAGCTTCCTGGACGATTACATGTTTATTGGGATCGAGAATAGCTTCCCATACATCATCGATCTCACTGCGTTCACGCAGAGCGCCGGTGGGGCAATATACTGTGCATTGGCCGCAGTTTACACAAGGGCTTTGCGCCATTCCCATGCCAAAGGCAGTGGTAACTTCGCTACCGATGCCACGATCGCTATTGGTGAGCGCGTAAACGGTTTGCACTTCATTACATACGGTGATGCAGCGTCCACAAGCGATACACTTATTAGGATCGCGAACAATGGAAGGGGAGCTGAAATCTGCTTCTTTCTTGGTGAGAATATTGGGCAGAGCATCAGGATCGACACCCAGATTGTTTGCCAGGGTCTGCAATTCGCATTTGTTGTTTGCAGAGCAAGTAGGGCAAACTACTTCATGATTCGAAAGAATCAATTCCACCAGGGTTTTGCGGTAGGAGCGCAATTTCTTGCTATTGGTGGTAATCTTCATTCCTTCTGCCACGGGTGTGCAGCAAGCTCTTTTAGGTACCGGGTTGCCGGCAAATTCCACTACGCAAACACCGCAATTTGCAGTAGGCGGGAGATCAGGATGATAGCACAGCCGGGGGATATAAATCCCGTGCTTATCGGCAGCTTCGATGATGGTCATGGTTTCGGGAACTTCCAGATGATGACCATCAATCCAAACGTTGACGTTTTTAGCCATAATTCTATTCCTCTTAGCTTATTTTTGAGTTATCG
>JALNYD010000206.1 GCA_023230025.1 Candidatus Cloacimonadota bacterium
ATTTCATGTCTTCCGGATAGCGTTTAACAAGCTCATATATATCCACATGTTATCTGCCCAAGGATACATGGGTATCCTGCTCAGAAGCTCGTATCATGTGCAAAACGCGTCATACTTATCGTAAGGTATGAATTCTCTCACATTGTTTTCGAACCCGAGACACCGAGTCCTTATCGGCACATAAAAAATCATTCATGCTACTAAGAGCTTTATTATCAATTCTATAGCTACATACTACAAAGTCTCACCCAAACTTGCAAAGGAGTATCTATATAGAGTCACTCAAAACTTCAAGCTTAGCTCACTTGGACATTTGGCGATACTGCTATATGTGGTATTGAGTTATGAAGATGTTGCTTCGGACTTGGACCTCGACCAAATTAGACCATTCCGAATGTATGTTGATTACCAAAAAATTCAATTATTAGAGTTTAACGAGACACTTTGATATAACCAGTAGAAATTCATCCCAAACGAAAAAATCACACTATGCTTTGATTGCACAGTTCTGTACTTTGCGAAATTTATGGTTACCCATAGATTATTGCTTGGATATCGCCATATGAAGTTTTCGGAGAACTAAATGGAGTTTTCAGTGACCCTTTATATCCTTTTGCCTCTCTATCAACACATCACCGTAGGCATAAAAAGGCCCGTTGGATTGTTCAAACCAATAGTAGATCCTATATAAGCCTTCTGGTAAATCCCAAACCTGAACTCTCCGCATATGACGTGTGGCGTTATAGCTTTCATTATGGCAAATTTCTTTCACCACATTATTATTGGCATCCAACAGCACAATGCTTACCAAGGAACTGTCCTGAAGGCCAAAGGCGCACCAAAACTCGTTATCGCAGGGATTGGGGACTACTGTGTAAACCTTGTTTTGGGGAACATACGGTGGCCCAACCGCTACTGAAACGGGACCATAGTAATAGCCCTGATTAAGGTTATCCATCAGCTTCAGCCAATAGTTATTCGTATAACCCACCCACATATTACCGTCAACAAAGCTGTAAGTATGTGGTTGATCTGTGTTTGTGGCAGGAACAAACTGCACATACTCCATCTGTTCAGAATCGTTACTATGGTTTCTAAACAGCCTGAAGCTGCTAAGCCCTGTTTCGGAAGTAGTTGTCCAGCTAACGTTTACCTGATGTGGTTCCGCTTCGTTGTAAACAGCGGTAAAGCTTTCAAAAATCACTTGCATAAAGGGATCATTCCGGCAGATTAGCAGGATAACTTCCGAGCCGGCCTCAAAATCCACCTGCTCCAGAATCAAATCATCATAGGGTATCTCAATGTAGGGGTTCGCCTTGTGCCAGGCACTTCCGTAATAAGCAGATACGAATGGATAGACTACGTTATTCGCTACTACAATATCCGCCAGTCCAGTCCCCGATAAGCCGATGGCAATGGGTTCCACAAGATAGTTGTAATGCGGCAACCCTGCAATGGCAAGATGGTTTATGTCTATATCGTGACGGATGTTCATGTTTATGGAAGCGGTGATAACCAAACCAAAGATCTCGGTTGGCACTCCCGCAGGAAAATCATCCCCGAAACACAGGCCGATGCTTATGGCAAACAAAATTATGGCCAATTTCTTCATGGCAACCTGCCGTTATAGGGGAATACCTTCCACTCCAGAGTATCGCCAAAGGCGGTAGAATCTCCCACTTCCAAAAAGCCCGTAACATCGAAGGTTTCTAAAGCGGTGGTTACCACTCCCCCACGTTTGGCTATGTATATAGGAAAATCATATTCGGGCACGGTAATCCAGGTAGGCACCTGTGGAATCTCATCAGCCGGTTCATCTTTGCAGGAGCTAAACAGCACAGAAATAAGTAACAACACGAGCAAAACAAGCAGCTTGAATCTCATTGTCTTTATTTTCCTTCTTTTTATATTAACCATAGATGCATAAATCTTATCCATGCTTTGGCGTCAAGTTTTTAATGATTTTTTACCGTTTTGTATCTCACTGGAGGAATAATAAGCCGATCAAATTGGATTGTCATCCGAAACTATGCGTTCTCACTTATTTTTACAAATCGTATCACCATTTTTTCAAATCGGCAGTTTTATGGGTTCTCGATATCACGATTTTTTCAAACGAGTATCACGATTTTTGCAAATCATCTTATCACTTCTGAGACACAAGGTAATCCACACATTATCTAACTCGCAATCAGAAATTTGCACAAAAACCATTAGCAGCTTGTCAGTAGGCTGATGCAGCTGTTTTCCTCATCCATGGTTTCGGTTTTATGCCTGATTCTATTCGCATTTTTCCCAGTATGCCGGGTTGGATGTAGGTGCCCAGCTTCAGGATCCTCTCTTTTGATAAGACTTTGTACCCGCTGGTGTTGATGCCCACCATACCGATAGATGCCAGTGCTTCCAGATAAACAAAGACCAGTTGCCTGCTCTTGCCATAGTCTGAGGCAATCTCTCGGATGGAGCGATACTGCCTGGTGTCCAGAATGTTGAGGATTTCTTCTGCTACCTGAGTGTTGTAGTTCCACTTGCCTTTTTGATTGAAGCCAACCTGCGACTGATAACGATTACTGCATACGTAGAGCTTGTCTTGAATTGAGATGCACTTGATTTCCTTGTTGGCGAGCAGTGTTCTGATGGACTGCCTTACTGACTTGGTCTCGATTCCGGTTAGCTCTGCTATGGTTTCTGTGTTGAACGGTTTTCGGTACTGATTAACGAAGTTTCGGATTATGTTTTTGTTAGTCATAGTTCCACCTCCACCAACACTTTATCCAGCGTGAAATGTGGGTTTTGTCTG
Organism: Candidatus Cloacimonadota bacterium; assembly: GCA_023230025.1. Taxonomy (GTDB): domain Bacteria; phylum Cloacimonadota; class Cloacimonadia; order Cloacimonadales; family Cloacimonadaceae; genus UBA5456. Next base: position 2,801 of record JALNYD010000206.1, read on the forward strand.
ATCCTGCCTTCCATGATATACATCAGCTTCATGGCTTTTCTGAGGTTGCCGTTGCTGTTGAAATGGATGCTTTCAATGATCTGGGCTGTCACCTCCACCTCCATTATCTCTTTGGCAAGCAGTTCAATATCCTTTCTGCTTGCAGGCTGGAACTCACAGAAGTAGTTGCAGCGGTCAAAGTAGTGCGGATTGATCTGTGCCAACCGATCTTTGGCAGTTTGCATCCCTACCAGGATAACTATGCACAGCGTCTCATCCACAATGTCACGGATCGCACCCAATAGTGATTCATGTTTGAAGGCATAGTCGATCTCATCGATTATGATTACAGTATCGGCATGGTCTTCCAAAATACTGAGACAGCGTTGGAACAGGTTATTGGCAGTACCATACGGTATATGCTGCCCCAGGTTGAATCGTTTGTATAATGCGAGCAGTAACTGTTGGGCAAATGATTTGGGTGTGGTGGTAGCCTCCAACCTCAGATATAGATATCCTTCCTTGAAAGCCATGCGCTGGGCATAAGTTGTCTTGCCAGATCCGGGACGTCCATACAGCAAGCCCAAGCCCACCATTTCCAGCTTGGGTCTGCTCTTCAGAAATGATATACAGGCATCTGCCTCCACTACGTTGCGGGTCTTGACCAGTTTGGATTGTTTCATCTTGTGCCTCCTATCTGATACCGGCAAGCCTGAGCATTTCGGCAAAGCTTTTCGTTCCATCACTCTGCTCTGATTCATCAATAACTGCCTGGGGGGCTGTAAGCATCGGTGTCTGGATAAAGGTGGGATTGGCAGCTTGAGTGATTGTTTTGATATGGGGACTGAGCAGCTTATCCACTGCCTCCTGAGTGTTCTTTACCAATATTCTGGTTCTCTGCTCTGTTTGCCTTTGCATTTTCTTGATCTGCCGGTATTCCTTGTCCAGTTCCTTCCGGGCTATGGGCTGATCGACTGCAAGTTTGATAAAGGGATGCTGTGCCCGGCGCAGTTCTGCCTGGCAGATGAACTTATCCTTGGCATCATAGACCAGTATCCATCTGATGTCTGCCGGGTCATAGCGAAAGATGATGGGCTTGCCGATGTGAGATATCAGGTCATGATGCCAGTAATGCAGCTTGCCCCAGAGAATGCCTTCATTGCGAACTGCCTTTCTCTCTGCCGAGAGCATCAGGAAGTTCAGTTCAGAGGGCTCAATGATCCGCTCGCCAGCGATCTCAGCAGTCCTGAATACATCCCAGGGTGTCTTGCCAGCCAAAGCACAATGCGGCGTCTCACCATAGATGTGTCTTATGTAGAAACCGATCATACTCATGGCTTCTTCTATTGTGGGTGGCTCGGCTTTGTAGAGTTTCTTTGCCCATTTCTCGTTACGCATCAGAGTGGCAGGTTTATCCTCCACTGCTGCACCCCGGAAGGATGAAACAAAGCGTTCAAACTGCTCCTGAAAGGTCTGAAAGAACCGCTCTATCACCTTGGCTTTGGCATTGTAGCTTTCGGCAAACACCGCCTCGATCTTCAGCTTGGGAAAGATACCTCCCAGTTCCTTTGCCAGATCATGGTTTTCCCATTTGTCATGAAAGAGCTTGCCCTTGAAGGCTTTGCCATTATCCAGATAGACATATCGGGGTAAGAAGCCAAAGGGCTGGTTATTTTCTTTACTGATATCGGCAGTATGTTCGTAATCTTGCCACTGCGCTGTATTCAGAAAGCCATTGCGGAAGGCAGCCAGGATATGCTGGCTATCCTCTGTAAAGGCAAGTGATGCTCCCACCGGATAACGGCTTGCCCAATCCAGCACCAGAATCAGCATCATGCGCTTTGCCTTTCCGGTTTTGGGATCAAGGATATCAAAGGCAAGCTTGTGTCCATCCGCAACCCAGACATCACCAACCCTAAGCAAGCTGCTGTCTCTGTGGATGGTCTTGATGATATGCTCTGCTACGAACTTACTGCCCAGGCGTGCCTGTTGCCAGATATCTGGATTGTTATTCCTGAAGTCTGTACACCACCTTCTCAGAGTGGGAATGCTGCTCTTGGACTCAAAGTAACCAAGTCTGGCTTGCGCTTTCAGCAGCTTGATAGCTGAGCCGATCTTGATTCGATTGGGATGCAGCAGCATGCTCAGCAGGATTTGGCTCTCGATCTCAGATACCTTGCGAGGACGGGTAGTATTCCAATTGCTGTGGACAAGGGAAAACATATTGTAGTCCGATTGCAGATATTGCTCTATCCAGGTGCGGATAGTTCTCTCACAGCGTTTATCACGCATCTGATACAGCTCCGGCACCAGTAATCCGTTGTTGTAATCAAGCACTATCTGTTTCCATT
>JALNYD010000207.1 GCA_023230025.1 Candidatus Cloacimonadota bacterium
GATCTGGCGCGAAGTGATCACCCGCCGTCAGCGCTACATCGAGCTGAGAAGCCATATCGATAATGGCGACATCACCTCCATCAACGATTTCATTACTTACAATCTGGATATTCGTCAGTTTACTCTGGATTTGCTGAACGAGACCAATAACACCCAATTGGTCTATCAGTTTTACAAAGCCCTGAAAACCATCACCATTCTCGATCCTACCTGCGGTTCCGGCGCCTTCCTCTTTGCTGCCATGAACATCCTGGAAGATCTCTATGAAGTTTGCCTGATTCGCATACATGAGTTTGATATCGAAAACCCCGGCCGGATAAGCAAAGATATCAAAAACGATCTTGAGATCATAAAAAGCTCGAAGCACCCCAATCTGCAGTACTACATCTACAAGAGCATTATCCTGAATAACCTATATGGCGTGGACATCATGCCGGAGGCGGTGGAAATCGCCAAATTGAGGCTCTTTCTCAAGCTCGTGGCCAGCGTTGATCCCGACCCGAATCACATCAACTATGGCCTGGAACCCCTGCCGGATATCGATTTCAACATCCGTTGTGGCAATACTCTGGTAGGTTATGCCAATTGGGATGAGATCATGATGGACATTGAAAGCGATGCCATTACTGCGGCGGAGAATAGAGAAGAATTGCCCATCCTTTGTGATAAAGTGGCTATGGCTTATGAACGCTACAAACAAATCCAGCTGCTGGGTTATGATGATTTCGCTAACTTCAGTCAGGCCAGGGCTCTTTTACATGGACAATTGCAAGAGCTCACCGATCGCCTGGACCGCATGCTGCATCAGCACTCTAGCTCCATACCCTTTGATAAGTGGAAAGAATCTCATCAGCCCTTCCATTGGGTGGCTGAGTTTTATGAGATTATTCATAGCAGAAAAGGCTTTGATGTGATCATTGGGAATCCACCGTATGTGGAGTCTTCTAAGGTTGTTTATTCTTATAACCATGCTTCGATATCAATATGCGGCAATCTGTATCCTTTGGTTATGCACAGGAGCTACTTGATATCTTCAAACCGCTCGTATTTTGGTATGATTGTTCCAATATCATTGGCAAGTACACCTAGAATGAATAATCTAAGGCAATACCTAACAGCCAATAGCGAATCCGTCTGGTGCAGCAATTATGCAGATCGCCCTGGATGCCTATTCAAAGGTGTGCACCAGAAGCTTTCAATCATCCTATGCAAGTTAAGCAGCTCACAAACTGGGGAAGCCCAGATCAATACTACCCAATATTATCACTGGTATGGAAGTGATGTAAATGCAGTGGAGAATTTGTTTCAAACATGCTACTATTTATGTAATTCAAGTCGCATAAATGGATGGTACAAGTTCGGGCATTATCTTGATAACAGTCTTTACAAGGTTATTGATAATTTGCCCATGACTCAAGCGAAATCCAAGTCAGGTTTTAGTATTTATCTTAACATGAGAATGATGTATTGGTGCAAATGCTTCATGGAGCCGAAGAAATCTAATGAGTACAAGCAAATCACATATAACGATAGGACGGCTAGTCAATCTGCTTGTGCTGCATTTAACTCCTCTCTTTTTTTCTGGTTATGGGAAACTTTGAGTGATGTTTGGCACATAACAAATAAAGAGTTAGAAGAGTTTCGATTTGGAGTTTTGATTAATAGTTCTAAACAACAAGAAGTACTTTCTAAGGAGACCTTAAGGTTAATGGAAGATTTAGAGACGAATAAAAGATCAGTTATGACCAAACAGACAGATTACGAATACTATCATAAGCTCTCAAAATCAATCATCGATGAAATTGATACAACCATAGCTAAATATCTTGGCTTGAATCAAAATGAGCTTGACTATGTCATAAACTATAATCTGAAATTCCGAAATGGTGGGGCCGCAGGTACTTCAGGCTAATGGAGCTAATTACATCAGGACAATGCGAAATCCTAAAGAATCATAAATCTGCCTACCTTTGCAGCCGCAAGATCTCTGCCACCAGTGTCTTGCGTTCCTATGATTGGGCTATAGCACAGGCAAAGGCCGGGACTTGTGTGATTGGTGGATTTCATAGCCGGATTGAAAAGGATGTTTTGCATTTCCTGCTCAAGGGAGATCAGCCTTTGATCATAGTCTTGGCTCGTGGCTTTTACACACGTTGGCAACCGGAGATCAAGGCCAGGCTGGATAGAGGGAATCTGCTGATCATCAGCCCTTTTGATGAATCAGTTACTGCCGTCACCCCTCAAACCTGCCTGATCCGTAATAAACTTATCCTGGAACTTGCCGATCAGATCGTGATCGGATATGCTGATCCCAAAGGTCAATTGGCAAAACTCCTGGCTCAAACCGACAAGCCCGTGCAATATCTGGATCAAAGCAAGCCGGCTGACGAGCAATCAACAAGTAATCGAGGAACACATGGAACTCTATAAAGACCTGATCGTCAGAGCCTACAAACTGCTGAAGTCAGAAGCATACCACGAAACGTACAACCTATACCTGAAGAAAAGACTGGTAGAATACGAAAGTGAAGTGGGAATATCGAATCTAGAAGAAAAATTGCGGTCGCTGGATTGGCTGCTTAGTGGCGACCCCAACAAAATTGATGAGCTACTTGGCGATATCGATTATAAGATCATCCCCAAGAAGATTACGAGCCCCACCCATACAGATGATGAATCCTGTTTTATTAGCAATGAGAGCATCTTTGATAGCTATAATATTGAAGAAGTAAACTGGCTCATAGACTGTCCTATTGAGCTTCATTTGATAGATACCTTATGGACCATGCTTGTGGGGCCACTACTCGATGAACGATTGAGCGATTCTTGCTTTGGCAATAGGATTGATGAATCCATCAAAGAATTAACATCGAGTGGCTCAGCTACAAGATTGTTCAAGTTCTTTGTTACCCAATATAGCCAATGGCGGGATGGTGCTTTTTCCGCCATGGATTCTGTAATCATGCGGGATAGTGTGACGGTGGTTTCTCTTGATATCAAGAAATGCTACTACAACATCAGACCAGAATGGAGTAAGGTTAAAAGCTGTATCGCCAAATCATCTTACGATGATGACATGAAGATTCTTATGACGAGCCTGACAATCTATATCCTGGATATTTATGTGGCATACTGGAAAAAAGTCGAAGAATTATCAAGTGAGTATGCGCGTGCTGATGATAAAAACCCAGCTTTGCCGATAGGATTATGCTCATCCAAGGTCTTATGTAATTTCCACTTGAGTAAGCTTGACGATGTGATATTGGAAACTCTCCAGCCTGTATATTATGGGAGATATGTAGACGACGTTCTGATAGTCCTGAGAACCACCGATGCATTTCTGAGGAAAGTGAGCAAAGCTGCAGAGATCAAGGCTGAGACTTTGATATATTGGTATTTCCTGAAAACTGGTATTCTACACAAACAAGATAGCGAATCTAATGGCATTTCAGAATGCACATATTCTATAGTAGATGAAAGGGAAATTACGGTACAACAAAAGAAATTCTGTGTCTTCTTGGTCAAAAAGAAGCAAAGTAAGTCAGTGCTGGATAACATGAAGAGGGAGTTATTGAGAAATGTGTCAGATCTTAGGATAATGCCTACGGATATAATACCCGAGAAGCTTGACAGGGCATTTTTTGGTGCATCAGACATCATCAAACCTACGAAGTTCAGAGATCTCTTCTCAAAACCAAACAACACAAATTTGGTCTTGAAAGAGCTATCAAAGATCATGATGCTTGCGAAGTCTTCCACAATCTCTACCCCAAAAACCCGACATATGATAAAGAGCATTGAGGCTCTGTTTCAGGGGATCAATCTGCTGAGTAACCAAATGCTGTGGGAGAAGCTATCTACGCTAATGGTTTTAACCGGCCGCCTGGACTCATTACTAAAACTGAATGAATCAGTCATAGCAGTGATACAGAAAATTAGTGTCGATGAAGGAGGCCATTTTAAATGCTCCGATACTGCTAAGAGCGAGATAAAAAAGCATCTTATCGAGTATTTAAGAATCTCATCAGCCATGGCTCTGGCCTTAACAAAGGTAGATGAGGCCGGGGAAGAATCTGGACTACCCTATGGTTTAGCATGTCAGATCAGGCAAGTATGCTTGATGAGATCCGAACACATCTCATACCCTCTATTAGAGTATTCCGATTACAAGGGAATGCTATTCTGTAGTTTAAACAAGGATAGCATATTTAATTGCCGCTTAGACAAAGACAAGATCAAATTCTCACCGAGGTTCATACATATGCACGAATACCTGCTTGCGCATTATAGAAATTGCCTAAGCAAAGAGAGTAAAATCAAGCCATTTGAGTTATCCAAGGATGACTTTAACGACTCATTTGGAAAGGAACTTATCACTGAATGTAAGTCCGGCAACTGCATTTGTATCATTGGGAATGATGTCACTATGAGTTCTCACAAGCAGCAACCTGGGAATCTTTTGAGACGGGATCATGAAATAATAGACTGTAAGGGACAGAGCCATGGCAAAACAGAACATTAACATAGCATTGGCAAACATCAGAATTTACGAAACTAACATCAGGGCCAGTTATCAAGAGGACAAGCATCCAAACCTATCTGATCGCAGGTTAACAGAATTACATCGATTGCTCAATGAAGTAAGATTCCAGAAGTGTGATTTGTTTGTGTTGCCGGAGTTTGCGGTGCCTCATGATTGGTTACCAGAAGTTGCTGCATGGTCCAGAAAGAATCAAATCGGGATTGTATGCGGCTTAGAACACTTGGTGTGTGAGGGAGATGCCTACAATCTCTTGGCAACAATTCTCCCATACAAGGACGAATACGGTTTTAAGCATTGCTATGTCTCTCTCAGAAAGAAGAATCATTATGCACCAGAGGAGATAGAAAAACTATCTGAATCCCACAGAACCAGTCCAGAAATGGATATTGTGTATGATAGGTTTGACTGGAGAGGTATTCAGTTCGCTCCCTACCTATGCTATGAATTGGCTAATATAAATCATCGAGGATTGTTTATGTCAGAGATTGATTTTCTTATTGCGTGTGTTTTCAATAAGGACACCAAGTATTTCGCAGACATCGTTGATTCACTAACCAGAGACGTACACTGCTATGTAGT
>JALNYD010000019.1 GCA_023230025.1 Candidatus Cloacimonadota bacterium
TGATCCGGTTTGCCAGAATCAGGGAATCGGAGGCAGCCTGGTCCGGCATAGCGTTGAGGCAGCTAGGGCTTTGGGCTACAATGCTGTCATCATCTATGGTGATCCAGATTATTATCAGCGCTTTGGTTTTCGGGCTGCCCGGGGATATGGCATTCATACCCCTTACAACACCTATTCTCCTGCCTTACAGGTGCTGGAACTCTATCCAGGTGCGCTGGAGGGAATCAGCGGTGTATTTGAGGAAGGCGAGATCTACCATTTGGATGAAGCAACAGCCCAGGAATTTGACCGGGGATTTCCGAAGCGGGAAAAGGGGTGGCGGAAGAGTCAGCAACGCTTCCAGGAGATATTGGCGGCGTCTGTGCCAGTTTAGGCTTCACCTGGTTTGAGATATTGTTGAATGCCCAGGGTGGAATAGAGTTCAAGGGCCTTGGCAAGGTTGCCATCAGCTTGGAGAAGCTTCAGCTCCTGGGCCTGCCGCTTGCCGCTGATGCTTTTCACCAATGCAGAGCACTCCCGGAGTGCCAGAGTCAGATCATCACTGAAGCTGAAATCAAAACGAGTAGCGAAGCGCACAGCCCGCATTATTCTAAGAGGATCTTCCTTCAACACAAGCTGAGGTTCGCGCAGAGTGCGGATTACACCTTGTTTCAGATCATCCAGTCCCATCTTGCACAGATCAAGAAGCTCCGCATTGTCCAGGCTCATCATCAGGGCATTGATCGTGAAATCCCGGCGATAGACATCTTCAAGCAAGCTGCCATAGCGCACTCTGGGATAGCGGGAACCCTCTGTGTAGCGCTCTCTGCGAGTGGCAGCCAGATCCAGACTGATGTCACAAAGCTTAAGCCCGATGGTGCCAAAGCGTTTGTTTACCCTGCACAGAGTGGCGTCTTTGCAAGTCTCAAGGATCAATCCGCCCAGCTTGATTCCGCCACCGGGCAATGCCACGCAAAGATCGTAATCAGTGATAGGAACAATGCCCAGCAGATAATCACGCACAGCTCCACCCACAATATAGGTTTTACCGGCATAGACCGTGCCCTGGGTAAGCTCTTGCATATATTGGCGCAATTCCGGGAGAGTCATAGCAATTCCGAGATTATATAGTTTGAGATAAATAGCCCCTTGGGGCTGATCCGGATACCCTTGGTGTCGGCAATCAACACACCGCTATCTGCCAGCTTTCTGATCGCCTGTTCCCTGCCAAAATCCCGGCCATAGCGCATTCTGTATTCAGCAAAGTTCAAACCCTCAATCAGGCGCAGGCGCATCATTGTATAGTCCCATTCATCGTCTTCCAGAGTGTTTTCAATCGCCCCGGGAAAGATTCTGTGAGCCAATACGCCTTCCTCGTAAAGTTCCAGATCGGCTGGATTTTGATACTTTTGCCCCTGAAAGTATCCTGAAGCTCCTGCACCCCAGGCCAGATAGTCATTACGCTTCCAATAAAGCAAATTGTGTTTGGATTGGCAGCCTTCCCGGGCGAAGTTTGATACTTCATATTGCCTTAGCCCTGCCGCTTCAAGCATCGAACAGATCATTTCATACTGATCTGCCAGTACTTCGTCCTGTGGAATCTGATTTCGGAACTTCACGATGGGGCTGTCGTCATAGATTTCCAGCAGGTAACTGGAGAGATGATCCGGCTCCAGCTCAATCATTTGTTCCAGTGTGGTACGTACACTTTCCAGGCTGCTATTGGGCAGACCATAGATGTAGTCGAGACTGATATTTGAGAATCCGCCATCTCTCAGCAACTTGATCCTGGGAGCAATATCAGCAGCCTTGTGCCTGCGCTGCAGCCACTTCAGATCCTCGTCATTGAGGCTTTGTATTCCCAAGGAAAGACGGTTGATGGGAGTGCTCTTCAGCTCAGTGATATATTGAGGATTCACCTGGATGGGATTGATCTCCAGGCTAATTTCAGCATCATCTTCGAAAGGCATATCCTGCAGAATTGCATTGATCTGGCTCGCCGACATCAAAGAGGGAGTGCCTCCGCCAAAATATACCGAGCGTAGAGGACGATCAATCATTGAGCGATAGAGCTCTTTTTCCTGGTTTAATATCTTTAGATAGTGCTCAAAGCGCTCCCGGCTGAAGGGTAAGCTGAAAAAAGCGCAATAGGGGCAACGCGTCAGGCAAAACGGAATATGAACATACAGGCCTAACGGGCCAGGCGAAATATGCGATTCCATCTTACGTGAGAAGTATCGTATAACTTATTGTATTCGATTCCTCGGGAGAAAAAGATCAACCAGGGTGAACCGGTGATATCCTTGCGATCCAAAAAGCCCCAATAGCGGCTGTCATCACTGACATCGCGGTTGTCTCCCAGAACAAAATACTTGCCCTCGGGAACCTTGATCGGGCCAAACCAATCGCGGTTGAAAACCTTGCGCTGACTAAGTGAATCCGTCTGAACGCGGTAGGGCTCATACCAGATTTCACTGGGGCTCTTTCCCCAGGTTATATGATCAATCTGATTCTCCTGAAACCGATGGTCATCAATCACTTGCGGTGAAGCCGGAGGAGATGGAAATGCCATGCCATAGCATTCATAACCACGGTTGAACTCCTCGCCATTGACATAAACGATCTTATCCCGCACTTCGATGATGTCCCCTGGCATACCAATCACACGTTTCACCACGTTTTTGCGTGCATAATAGGTCAGGTGGAAGGCTGTGAGGGGGAACTTGGAGAAAGCAACTTCCTTATTGAGATATATGGGGTGGAAGATCTTGATGAAGTTGTCCTTGTATTGAGGATGCTCTGGAGTTCCTTCCTCAATTTTGGGAAAGCGGAAGGTTACGATATCTTCCCGCTTGGGGTCGGTGAAGAAGTATTTCACCTTGTTGGCAACCAGGAAATCTCCGGTCAGCAAAGTCTTCTCCATGGAGGAAGAGGGAATCATGAAGTTCTGAAAGGTATAGTTACGGATGATCATCGCCACTACAAAGGCAAAGAGGATGGCTTCGGTCCAATCCTGTAAACCGGGTTTGCGGCGGCGAAACTTCTTTCCCTCGGGAAGTGGAGTGATGCTATAACTGAGCTTTGGATCAATGTTTATTTTGCTTTTCTGCATGCTTGGGGTTTTCCTTTGGCTATAATGCACTATTGTTGCCACCAAACTGAATAAGCAGAAGATATGTCAAGCACAATCTGGAAAATGAAGCATGAACAAGTGTTCAAGACCAGTGTTTTCTGCAGGACAGTATCCTTTCTGCTGCAGAATGCAAGGCATCTGGATCAGGATTCACTCTATTTCACTACAGTGAACTTGAAGTTCTTGCTAAATCCAGAAGGAGTGCTGATTCTGGCGATATACACACCTGAAGTATGCTTGAAGAAGGGGATGCTGGGGGATACGGCATTCTTCTCGATGTGTTGACTCATCACTTTCTGCCCGCGGATGTTATAAATATCAACGTTCAACTCCGGCAAGGGCTCACCGCTGACGTGTTTCAGTCTCACGAAACCGTCATCGTACATGGGAACGATTTTTAGAAACTGAAAATCGGGATGGAGTATCGATACTTGCCCAATGCAGAAGACCAACGGAGTTCCTGCGGTAAGATAATCCAGATTAGTCTCCTGTTCTTTGTAACGAATAGATAGATCATTGATCCGCATATCGGATCCATTGTTCAGGTGGATTTGGATAAGGTCATCACCCTTTGCCTCAGCATAGGCGGTGGTCTCCACGGTAAGCTTCTCGGTGGCCAGCATGCGGTCAAACACCTCTTCCAGGGTGTCGATCCACAGACCCCGGTAGGTTTGGTAATAATCCAGCATTTGCAGGCGATCATTCACTTCATCCCGAATCTCCTGAGAACCATTGGCGTGAGTTTGATAGAAAGCGATCCTAGCCTCAGTTTCAGCAAAAAAGAAATGCGTATAGACCACGCATAGCCCACCTTCACGGAGCAGTTGATCCAGGTTCGCGGTGGTAAGCTGATGCTTCATATCTGTAAGATACTGGTTGCTGAGGGCTTCCCAGGTGCCCATTAAAGTGCGGCCATAGAACCAGGCAGAATCATTGAGTCCATCAAACTCATAAAGTTTATGAGGCAAACGCCAGGGCTCTGTGAAAGAATTCATGGGATTGGTATAGGGTGCATCACCCAGCCAGATATAGTCGACCGTAGAGTCATTGATGGCATCAAGGATATAATATTCGGATTCAGGATTCCAGCCCTCTACGCAGATATCCTCTGGATTCAGTGCCCATGAGTGGTCGATCCAGGTGCGGATATTGAACTCAGTCATCTCATTAACCAGGTTCTGATAGGTGATATCACCCAAATCCGCATGAGCACCATAGGTATGGTAACCGATGGTGATGCCATGATCCTGCAATTCTTGCCACAGTGATGCCAACACTGGCTTGGAAGCGCCAAATACGGTATTGGTAACCTTGAGATTGTTGGCAATGATACCTTCATTGAGATATTTGGGACTATTCACATCGCTGCTGCCGAAATATACTGCCCGCATGCGTGCAGGGCTTTCTCCATCAGCATCATTGGTGATCACCAGAGCCGCATCCTTTGAGGCTGGCCAGCGCTTGATCTTCAGCAGCACAGGTTTTTCCTCAAAGATCAGGAAGCTGTAATAATTGCTGTCTCCCGGGTGACGCTTCATGGTGTCGTTCAACGTATCAAAATGCCTAGTATCAGGATTGTAGCGCCGGGCAAAATGCAGGGCATTATCATATAGATGCACTCTATCTTCCTCAATCCAATCCAGATTGGCACAGCCATAATAGTTCGAGCCAACCAGCCATAATGAAGCATCATCGAAAACAAGTTCCATCGCACGGTCGGTATAAGGATAGAGATTGATGTTCTGGCTGATATCATGATAGTTAATGGCATCCGGTCCGCGCAGGGCATATTTGGGTTGTTGTTGCGTAAAATTGAGTTTCAGGGCAAAATCCTGGATAAAAACCGTGTCAAAATATTCACTGAACACTTCAACCCTCTTGGTGGGCACGTGAAAACGGTCTGGAATCACGCTGAGCTTTACCTTGACATTTAGTGAGGGATGAGTATAGTTGATGATCACGCTATCGGCATAGGTTTGACTGCTGGAACTCAAACTCAAGTCATAGGCAGCAGATCCGGGACTGCGCAGAGTGACCTTGGGATCAAGCTTGAAATGGATACCATTGAGCTGGTAAACACCGTATCCGGCATACCAGGACTGAGCTGCAAGGAAGTTGATGCTGAGCAGAAGACCGGCAAGCATCAGTGTAAATGATCTGAACATTCATCCTCCCTGAGGGATGCTTTTGCCCATCAAATAGCGTTGCTTCAGTTTCTTAAGGTCGGCATACTGTGATAGCACAAGACCCAAAAGCGCCAAAGTAAGGCCAATGATAGTTCTTTTTCCAATGCTTTCTCCCAGGATCACGTAAGCCTGCACCACGGTGAAGATGGGAATGAGATTTGTGAAGATATTGGATTTTGCCACACCCAGGCTGCGAATAACGTCTGTATAGAGCACGAAAGCGCCGATAGTGGCACAAATACTCATGGCAGCTATCGTGGTTAGCCCACGCACTGAATGCGTCATAGAGAAGAAATGAGAGCTATCTATGACCAGAAACATCGGCAGGAAATAGATTGCCCCAAACAAAGATTGATAGGCTACAATTGTGAGCGTGCTATATCGAAGCGTTAGCGGCCGGACAGTGAGCCCATAACCTACAGCACCAAAGATGGCAATAGCCAGAAACATGATCCCGGTAAAGGTTGCGCGTAGTTCTGAACCGCCCAGGCTCATGATGGCAACACCACAGCAGGAAAGAATGATGCCCAGGATTACATAGATTGTGATTCTTTCCTTGAGGATCAGCCAGGCTCCCACAGCGGCAAATATGGGGATGGTGGCAATGATGATGCTACCCATTGAACTGGACACATAGTGCATGCCATTGCCTTCACCATTGAAATATAAGAATGGTTCAAAGAATGCCACCAGCATCATGCGCCAGATGTCCCTACGCTCCAGCTTTTGCCAGTGCCTGGTTAAGGTCATCAAGGCAAAGAGCAGGATGGACGCAAGCAGCAGACGCAGAAATACTACTTCATAGGTGCGGTAGCTTTCATAGGCTAGTTTGTACCACACAAAAGTAATCGCCCAGAAGAACATCGCTCCTATGGCTCTGATATATGTAATCCAAAGCTTCATTCAATGAAATCCAATACTTCCCCAGAGGGGATTTCCTTGAGTTTGCCGCCATCATTGATGTCCCGGCAAGGTCCAGCTTCAATCTCGGCACTATCTGTATATCCGCGTAATTCCCAGAAACCAGGAACATAGTGATCCATCAGTTCCATCCTGACAATGCTCTTGGCAGATTTATATCCCCAGAGATATGGGATAAATGCCCGAAGGGGACCACCATAGTTTTCATCCAGCTCTTCCCCATCAAAAGCCCAGGCTAAAAGAGACTTGTCCATCTGTGCAATTAGCAGCGGAATCGATGTGTCATAGACCATACCCACTGACCAGAAGCGAATGAAACGGCAGCTATCATGCATCTGAACTTGCCGGAGAATCTCCTTGATGGGGATTCCCCTCCAGGTGCCAAACACTGACCAACGGGTGACGCTGGTGAGGCGTCCTTCCACTTCCACCGCCTGCATCTGCATCAGATCCTGCCAGCTGAAAACCTGTGGTTTATCGCAAGCTCCCTGCACTTCCAGAGTCCAGGTTTCCCTGTCCAGCTTGCCGGGATGTCCTTCTGCCCAAAAAACAGGCGTATTCATGTTTGAAAGTTTACTCATCACGATCTCCAAGATGCTCAATGATGTCACATGGCGTTACACTGAAGCTATGCCGAGATATGCTCAGGCGCTCGGCAGTTCTTCCCATCAACAAAGACGCTGCACAGGCTGCGTCAGGCAAATCCATCTTCTGGGCGGCAAAAGAAGCAATTATCCCCGTCAGGACATCGCCACTACCGCCAGTGGCCAGCGCATCATTGCCAGAAACCAGCAGGCGGGTAGATTCGGGATCAGAATATATGCTGCGATGGTCCTTGAGCAGCAGATTGCATTCATATAGCTTGCGAAAGCTCTCAATATGCTGCATTATATCCTGATTCAACTCACTTATCTCAATTCCCTGCAGGCGGCAAAACTCCCCTTTATGCGGAGTAAGCAGCAGATTGCGCTTGTAAAGATGGGATTTCAGATTGGGATTTTGGGCCAGCAGAGTGATGGCATCGGCATCAATGACAGTGGGCACGGTGCTGTTCTTCAACACTGTATCCAGCAAAGTCAGAGCGTAGGGATCGGTGCCCATTCCCGGACCGATTACCAGTGCAGATGCTGTTCTAATAGTGCGTTTCAGGCTTTCTTCATCAGGCAATCCATCCCTGCCTTCCACAATAGCTTTGGGCATGATCTCCATCGGACAGGAGTAAAAGTGCATGTTTTCCTTGCGGCTATAGAGATAGACAAGGCCTGCTCCGCTCTTGAGGGCAGCTTTGGCACAGAGCATGATACTGCCTGGATAATCCAGGCTGCCCCCAATCAGCATCACCCTGCCAAAACTTCCCTTGTGAGAGGCTTGGGGCCGATATGGATACCTGACATCCTTGCTGGTGTACAAACCGCAATAGGGATTCTGTTTGTATTTGATGGGCATGCCGATCTTGATCAGATGAAGCTTCCCACTACATTCTTCTCCAATCTGCAGGAAATGACCATATTTATATTCCTCAATGGCAATCGTGGCATCTGCCCGGATTGATTCGCCCATTCCGGTATTGGCATCCAGCCCGGAAGCTATATCGATGGCTATCCGAAAGCAGTTCCGGGTATTTACCTGTTCAATCAGAACAGCAAGCTTATCGGAAACGCTGCCCTTGAATCCAATGCCGAAAAGAGCATCAATAATCAGGCTGGTATCATCATCATACACATCCATGAGATCATCACTTTCATGAATGGGAATCTCCAGATTGCGGCAACGCTCCAGGTTTGCAGCGGTCTCTTCGCTCATCTTCCCCGGATTGGGCAGCATCAGGGATACCTTGAACCCTGCACATCTGAGATGACGGGCAATGACCATGCCATCTCCGCCGTTATTGCCACTTCCACAGATCACCAATACTTCACCAGCAAGACTTTGCGGATACTCCCTGATGATGAGATCTGCACAGCGTGCACCTGCGGTTTCCATCAGAAGCGCTGAAGGAACCTTGAGTTCTTCAATACAACGTTGATCCAGAATTCGCATTTGATCTCGATTGAGCACATAGTTCATCATTTGACCTTCTTTGCCTGACTGCTACGCAGTTTGATTTCAATGGTTGTGCCTTCTCCAATAGCGCTTTCCAGCACGCGGATTTTACCTTCGTGATATTCTTCAATGATTCTCTTTGCCAGGCTGAGGCCCAGACCCCATCCCCGCTTTTTGGTTGTAACTCCGGGATCAAAGATTTTCTTCCACTGGCCTCGCGGAATACCCTTGCCCTCATCACGGATATGAACATAGACATAGGGTTCTTTCTGAGTGGCAGTAACGATGATGTTTCCACCCTTACCGGTCATAGCGTCAACACAGTTCTTAATCAGGTTTTCCAGAGTCCATTTGATCAATTCCAGATCCATCAGCACCTCCACGCCCTCAATCTTGCTGATCAGGTGGATATCGATCCGTGATCCCAGATGGGGCATGCGATTGCGGAAGTATTCCACAGTGTTGTAGAGAATCTGATGCAGTTCGTGCGCTTCAAGCTTGGTGATGCTGCCTACTTTGCCAAAGCGAGAAGCGATGTTTTGCAGATGCTTGAGATCTGCCTTCATAAAGTCCACAATCTGGCTCATTTCCGGACGCTGCACCCCTTCGGCAGGGCTTTCAGAGATATAATCAATCCAGCCCATCAACGAGGTGATTGGTGTGCCAAACTGGTGTGCCGTCTCTTTAGCCAGAGAGATCCAGAGGGTATCCTTATCACTGCGCCGCAGCAGTAGAAAACCATAGCCGCCAAAGAACACCACCATCAGCGCTAAAAACAACTCCAGGATGATGATGTAACGAATGTAGGAGAGGGATTGCGGACTGCTGAAATAGATGAAACCCAGTGAATCCGCTTCATTGGATAGCGGAACCTCCGTCATACTATGGAGCCTGCTAATCAGTTGCTGTTGACGTTCCTGGCTTAGTGCACTGTAGGGTACTGTTTCCGGAAGATCTACGTTGCGCCAGAACAATGGTTCCCGGTAGTGATCGGTTACGATAATGCTGTAATCAATGTTTTTGATAAACTGCTCGAAGGATATCGGGCGTCCATAGAAAGCATAGCCTGTAAGTACCGTCTCATCCACCAGAGGGGTTTGGATCATCTTGTTCATCAGACCCCCCAGGTGTAATTGTGAAGCCGGACTCAGCTCGTTATAGAGGCTATCAGCAGCCACCGGTACATTCTTCCACAACACTGGCTGCAATTGCGCATCCGTGATGATAATGGGGATGGGGTTATCCTGCATAAACTCAGTGGATATGTAGTCCCAAAGCTGCTGCTGAAAATCCCGCTTTGCCGTAAATTGCAGATATTTGGAGCTTACTTCTGTAAGCAATTGGGCATATTTCTCCGCTGCCCTCAGATAGCCATCTGAGTAGGCTATATACTGCGCAAAGATACGAGGCACATATTCCTGTTCCTGTCTGGCTTTTTGGATCAGAAACTGAGTATAAACCGCAAAAAAGATAAAGACTATCAGGGAGGCAAATACTACATACAACCTCAAACCGTGATAGCGATTAGAGCTCTTTCGCGGCTTCCCAGTGAGAGTCGAGTTCTTCGAGCCTTGCGGCATGGATATCTCCAGTGCGATATTGTTCTTCCACATAGCGGAAGCGTCTGTAAAACTTAGCTGTGGTTCCATTTAAGGCTGTTTCAGCATCAATGCCGAGTTTGCGGGATAGATTTACTATTGTAAATAGCAGATCACCCAACTCATCCTGGATTGCTTCGTTTTCACCTGAGGCCAGAGCTTCGTAGAGCTCTTCGCGCTCCTCATCCAGTTTGTCCAGCGCTGGTTTCAGATCAGGCCAATCAAAACCCACTGATGCCGCTTTCTCCTGGGTGCGCTGTGCTTTGATGAGAGCCGGCAATGAGCGGGGAATGCCATCCAGAACGCTTTCACGATCTTTTTTCTCTGCTTTCTTGATCCGTTCCCAATTCATCTTCACGCCCTCAGCGCTATCAACATTGAGATCCCCAAACACATGCGGATGCCGGCGCACCAGCTTGTTCACGATTTCTGAAAGCACATCCGAGATCTGAAAAGTTCCCTGCTCCGAGGCAATTTGCGCCTGAAACACGATGTGCAACATCAGATCTCCCAGCTCTTCACAAAGAGCTTGATTATCATTGTCCTCAATCGCTTCCACCACTTCATAGAGCTCTTCAATGAAGTTTGGCACCAAGGATGTAGCCGTTTGCTTGATATCCCAGGGGCAACCCTTGTCCGGATCCCGTAGTGAAGCTACCACATCTACTAATTCTTGAAATCTATGCATTATTGTTCCTTAATATCGGATTTGTTTGATGAGCCATGGCGTTGATTGCAGCGAAGATGATCCACACGTGGTGATTCCAGCGGATGGAACTGGGCAGTGCACTGGCAGGGATAAAGAGCAAGAGTACCCAAAGGTATGCCAGATACAGCCATTTATCCCGCCCATAACTGGATCTGTATCTGCTCCAAAGCAATGCCAGCCACCTCAGATAGAGATATCCAAAGCCTGCCAGAATCAGGATGCCATAATTCCCCAAAATCTCCAAAAACCAATTGTGTGCATTAATGATCCCTGCGGTGCGATACTGCCGGTCAGTATTCATATAGTGTTCAAAATTGCCTCCCCCAAGCCCCATAAATGCGCTCTGACCTGCCAGATCAATGGTTTCGTTCACCAATTGTGCGCGAATCTTGATCGAACTCATATGGGCAGATTCCGCTTCGGTGCTAAAGCTATTAAGCTCCCGCTGCAGCAGCTTCCAACCCAGTTGCATGTTGGGAGGGGAAAAGCGAATAAAGGCAAAAACTGCCAGGATGATCATCAATAGCACTGATATTTTGCTCCAAAAAGAGCTTTGGAAAGCTCCGATGAATCCCAGCATCCCAAGCGCGGCAAGCATGGCTATACGGGCTCCCTGCACTGTAAATATCACCAATAGTATAACACTCCCAATCAGAACTGCCGGCTTCAGCCAGGCTCTCTGATTAAGCTTGGGCAAAAAAACCATGAAGGGCATGATCAATAGCATGAATGCAGCCAGATTGTTCTGATTGTAAAAAGGCCCGGTCGGTAAAAAGTAGAAATCCACCCCGTAGTATCGGGAACTGGGCAGATGTTGAAATGTAAGCATTTCCCAAAAGGCAATCAGCACATATAGAATCAGAATCAACACCATTGCCAGATGTGCTCTGGCCAGGATCCGTTGCTCTCTGAACAAGGCATCAAAGATCACAAATACCCCGCCATAACGAAAGACCAGCAGGGCATTATCCACAGCCATTTCCCGATCTGCCGCCCAGATATAGCCAAGTAGCGCATAAGCCAGCCAGATGCCAAAGAAAAGCATGGGTTCCCAATTTGCCCTGGTGACCAATGTACTCTCTGGAAACATCATCAGCCAGGCCAAACTAATGGCCAGAACTGCATAGAAACCGATGCTGCTAACAGTGTAGTTTACGGGAAAAAACTCGATCAGCGCATAAACCGTTAACAGCAAGCACAGCATATGCCGGGGCGAAAAGACAGGCCTGCTGTTCCAGGTACCGGCAAGGATGTTTAAGCTGTTCATGACTACGCTATATCAAGCTTTACCCCAGAATGTCTTCCAGATCTGATTCACTTTCCCGGAGTTATGCTGCAAGCCATTGACAATCAAAGCTAAAACACAGGCAAAGATAAAAGCAGCCAGAGTGATTATCACCACCAGAATCGCTCGCTTGGGTTTGGATCGCATCCCCGCTTCGCGCGGTGCATCAATGATCTGAAAGCTTGGCATATCCTTGAGTTCTTCCAGTTTTGCCAATTCAAATTGGGGATAAAGATATTCGATGATTTGCTTCTTGATCTCCACATTGACCATCAGCATCGCCAGTTGCATGCTGAGATCCGGGATTTTATCAATTTGGATCAGATAATCCGGAGTCAGTGTGGTATTGCTGTTTTCCAGTTCTTTAACCTTACCGGACAGCAGGGCTTTTTTGGCTGCCAGTTCCTGGACGATGGGAGAGCTTTCCGAATACTGGTTTTTGGCCAATTCATACTCGATATCAGTCTGCATGTATTGAGCTACGATCTCCCCATACATACTCACCATAGCTTCGGTCTGCTGATCCAGGGCAACGCTCTTGTTCTTGGTTTGAAAATCCCGCAAGGCTTTGGCCAATGAATCCACATCCGCCATGTGCTTCGCCACCTGAGTTTCCAAAAACTCTCGTTTCATGCGGCCTTTACTCATCCGGTTGTCCTGATTGTAGCTTTCCAGCTCACGAAGGTAGAATTCCACAATCTCGCGGGACATGCTTTTGTCTTTGGTTTCGGCACTGATGGTGATGATATAGCTTTCCTGATCATAGATCAGACGGATCAGGTTGTTCTGCAGTTTCCACAATGCCAGTTCCCGGGCATGTTCATAGGGCTTTTTGATCTTGAAATAAGGGATCAGATCAAACTCTTCAATCACCTTCTCCCGAAAGGTACGGCTTTGCATAACGGAGATAAAATCCACAGCCTGCTCGCTTTTCTGCGTTTTGATCATACCCCCGCCAACCATATCCAGAAGGTTGGTGCTGAAGCCCCCGATGGCATCGCTGTCCGATACCGGGATAATGGTGGCTGTGCTCTTCCAATAGAACGGTGCCAGCATCGCATAGATGATGGCTCCAATGGCTGCCAGCAGCGTGAAAATGATCACCAGCTTACGCTGCTTTGCCAGCACCAGAGCCAGATCCAGGAATCCCATATCTTTCGTCATACTAACCCCTATTTGAAGTTATATTTTCAGGTTCATCCAGGGAGCCAGAACTTCCGGGATATTAATGCTGCCGTCAGCATTCTGATAGCTTTCCAAAATGGCGATCATCAGGCGCGGGGTAGCTAATCCTGAGCCGTTCAGAGTGTGCAGATGATTCAGTTTTCCAGTGGCATCTTTATAGCGGATATTCGCCCTTCTGGCTTGAAACTCGCCAAAATTACTTACCGAAGATACTTCCAGATATTTCTTGCCGCCCGCTGCCCACACTTCCAGATCATAGGTCTTCTGACTGGCAAAGCTGAGATCACCGGTACAAAGACTGACCACGCGATAGTGCAAACCAAAGGCCTGAAGGATGTCTTCCGCATCTTGCAGCATTTCTTCCAGGGCTGCTTCAGAATCCTGAGGCTCCACAAATCTCACCATTTCCACTTTGTTAAATTGATGCAAGCGCTGCAAACCCCGCGTATCCTTGCCATAAGAACCGGCTTCCCGACGGAAACAGGGCGTATAGGCCACGTGCTTGAGCGGTAAATCCTTGTAAGATAGCACCTCATCAGCATAGAAATTGGTAACCGGAACTTCAGCGGTTGGGATCAGGAAAAGATCATCTTCTGATATGTGATACATATCATCTTCCAATTTGGGCAATTGACCGGTTCCCGTCATTGTCTTGCGATTCACCGCCAGGGGAACCATCAGCTCCGTATAACCATGCTTTTGCAGATGATACTCAAGCATAAAATTAATGATTGCACGCTCCAGCCTGGCTCCCAGGCCGGTATAGATTGGAAAACCGCTACCGGAAATCTTCGCCCCTCTCATCAGATCCAGCAATCCGTTTTGCGTGGCAATCTCAAGATGGTCTTTGGGTTCAAAATCCAGCTTAACTGGCTCGCCCACATGACGAATGACTTCGTTGCAGCTTTCATCTCTGCCAATGGGAACATTGCTTTGCGGAACATTGGGAATTGTAAGCAGAAGGCTTTCCATCTGAGCATTCACAGCAGTCAGCTCAGTCTGCAATCCCTTGATCTGCTCCGCAACCCTGGCCATCTGGCTTAGTTCTGCTGAGGCATCTTCTTTTGCCCGTTTCTTTTGCGCAATCACCTGCGAAACAGAGTTCTGCTCCGCTTTCAAGGTATCAAAATCAAATTGCAGACGCCGCCGTGTTTCATCAGTATTCAAAAGCGTATCCAGATCGGCCTTTTCATTCTTATTCTTGATGGCCTGACGCAGCAACTCGGGGTTATTACGAATAAACTTGATATCTATCATCATCAGCACCTATTTATAGTTGATGGCGATATCCACCATCTTCAGGAATGATTCCGGATCCAGAGAAGCGCCGCCTATTAATCCACCATCTATATCCGGCATTGCCAGCAATTCGGTGAGATTCTGGGGTTTGACGCTGCCTCCATAAAGAATGCTGAGGTTATCGGCAAGCTCTTTGTTATATTGATCTGCCAGCCATTTGCGAATCTGACGATGCACTTCCTGCGCCTGTTCTCCTGTGGCATTGCGGCCAGTACCGATAGCCCAAACCGGCTCATAAGCCAGGATCAGCTCCTTGCCAGTGTAAACCCGGACTCCGCGCATACAGCCATCCAATTGCTCCAGAATCACCTGGTCTGTGATCCCTCCATCACGCTGTTCCAGGGTTTCACCGATGCAGAGGATTGGTTTCATCCCACTATCCATCACCGCCAGAACCTTTTCTCGGATGGTCTCATTGCTTTCATGGTGATAGGCCCTGCGCTCCGAATGCCCCACAATGCAATATTGTAAACCTAGTGAAGCCAGCATGGTGGCAGATACTTCACCAGTAAATGCGCCATCCGGATGCGAACTAGTATCCTGAGCAGCTACCCGAAATGGAGAACCCGCAAATTCACGCTGCATTAGTGCTAAAAAGGGGTAGGTGGGAGCTATAATCGGCAACACCCTCCCCAAAACCTTGCCTTTCAGACCACCGGCGATAGCTTTACAAAAAGCCCGTACGGCATCCAAATCTTTGTTCATCTTCCAATTACCGGCAATAATGATATCACGCACTTGTCACCTCGAGTGTATTTTCTCTTTGTAATACAAGTCTGAAAAAGGGGAAGATACGTCAAGTTTTTTGATTCTGCATTGGATATTGAGTCAGAATCCAGTTTGGTAAAGCCAATAGGATTCGACACGTCTCGTGTCGAACGAGGCCGAAGGCCGAGAAAAGTAAGCAGCTGCGCTGCTTTTGCATGCGAGACGCATGCAATCCTATCCCCTTCTTTTGCTTCAGCGCTTTTGCATACGAGACGTATGCAATCCTATCCCCTTCTCTTGGCTTTAGCGCTTTTGCATGCGAGACGCATGCAATCCTATCCCCTTCTCTTGGCTTTAGCCCAGTTTTAGCTCTACTTTAGCCCATAACTTCCCCGTGGCAGGGGATGATCATGGGCTAAAGTAGAGCTAAAACTGAGGTAAAGGTATGAGGAAGAAATAGCCAAAAAAACCCGATGCCGAAGCATCGGGTTTTATTAGTTATCTCAGATGAATTACTTCATCATGATCATTTTCTTGGTGGAGCTGTATTTGCCAGCGTTCATCTTGAAGTAGTAAATACCGCTGGATACTGCACGACCATTGTTATCGGTGCCATTCCACACAACACTGTGTTCACCGGCTTCTTTAACATCCTTCACCAGGTTGCGTACAAGCTGGCCTTTGACGTTGAAGACTTCGATGGCTACAGGAGATTTATCTTTCACGCTGTAGCGGATGGTAGTTTCAGGATTGAAGGGGTTAGGATAGTTGCCTTTCAGGGCTGTGACGAAAGGAGCCACTTGGGTTCCATTGGAAACAGGTGCGGTGATCTTTACGTCATCAACCATAAAGATGAAGGCATCACTGGAAACGCACTGAATACCCACACGGATATTTTGATCTTCATAATCTTCGAGGGAATATTCATACTCAGTCCATTCGACTGGAGCTTCCACGAAGTTTGTACCACTGATGATGGTGAAATCTGCAGGATTGGTACCACCAGTAGATACACCAACTTTGAAGCGTTCCAGACCATAGTCAGAGGTGAAGGATTTTGCCCAGAAGCTGAGTGTACCACCACCACCAAGCTGAGGAGTGATCATCCAGTCATTGTTGGGAGGAGTAGTGGAAGCAAAAGCAGCGGCAAACTTATCACCTGCGTGTGCTTCAGCATTGGGTACAGCGGGAGTGGTTGCACTTGGATTGAAGATGATGAAAGCCTGAGGATCATAGATATTGAGCCAGGAAACATCGGTTATGCCATAGGTTCCGGATTGATCAACATCAACCAATACCCACGGATCAAAAGCAATACTGAAGTCAGCATAGCTTTCGAAGCCGTCTTCAAGCAGCACTAAGCTGGCAGGAAGCTGGAAGTTCACAGTGGTGGTCTGACCTGTCACCACAACAACTCCGTCTTGAGTAACGGAAGAGTAATTCGGGTGGCTGGCAGTAACGCTGTGAGTTCCCTGAGCGATGTTCATCAGGCTGTAAGCACCACTGGCGTTGGTTGTGGCAGTGTGAGTGCCCACGGAAACGGTAGCGCCACTGATGACCTGATTATCCATATTGCGAACGAAACCGGCAATGGTGCCAACTTCGGTTGCTTTTTCGATAGGATTGGAGAAGGCGGCATTGGACATAGCGCCACCGGTGTAGATGGCTTTGACTGCCCATTTGTAGATGCCGTCAGATACAGCGCCCCAACCAGCATCCTGGAAGGCGGTTGCACTGATTGCATTGTCTGTCAGAGTAATCCATGCAGCTTCGTTGGATTCCTGACCCTGGAGCAAGCGCCATACTTTGTAACCTTCAAAAGCACGGTTGGGGTGCTGATCTTCAAAGCTGGATCTGCTGATTGTGGCATTTTCGAATCTGATCAGTTGAGTGGGGCTTCCCACAACTACATCATCCACGAACCATACATACCACATACCATCGTTTGAAGGAGGATCTTCAGCATTAAGGGCAAGCTTGATCTGCTGACCGGCATAGGCGGCAAGATCGACCACGATAGGAGTGGTATAGGCGTTTTGGCCACCGGTGAGAGTAGAAGCATCCCACAGAGTGGTCCAGGTAGAACCATTATCGGTTGATATCTTTACATAATAGTGATCACCATTGGTGCTGCCAAAGAATACATAGCTCCAGAAAGTAAGAGCTGCATTACCCGGGCAGGCAAATTGAGGAGTGATCAGCCATTCATCCTGATGGGAATAGCTCCACCACATTGCGGCCTGATAATCTCCACCATGAGGCGCTACAACGGGATCGAGAGCGATTTCACCCATCTGGCACCAGGTGGGAAGTACGCCAAGAGTATTGGCAGGACCGGTATCGGTGATTACTTGTGACCAATCTTCGGGCGGGAAGGTGTCGCCTTCAAAGCCTTCAGTGATGTCCACAGCGTTGGGATCCGGAGCTGTCCAGGTTACGTTCACGTTAGCACCAGCTTCTTCAGCATTAACTGCAGTAGGAGGCAGGGTGATTTCGGTGAGGGTGAAATCAAGAGTAGTGGTTTGCAATCCAACGATTACAACGCCATCAATCACGCTGGGTTGATAGCCACCCATTGAGGCAACAACGCTATAGTTGCCGGCATAAACCGCAAAGCTATAGTCACCATTGGCATCTGTAGTTCCGCTGTAGTCACCGGCAGTAATGGTAGCACCTTCGATGGCGATGCCGGTACCAAATTCGGTAACGGTTCCTTCCAGGGTGCCCATCATGCCTTTGTGCAATTCAGCAGAGAAGATGGCAGGGGACAATACGTTGTTTGTATAAGTTGCTTTCACGGCATATTTGTAAACGCCGGAAGGCAGAGGACCCCAGGCACTATCAGTATAGTTTGTGGGGGTAATGGGGTTTGCAGTCAGAGTAGTCCAGGCTGTTTCGTTGCCTTGGTCAGCAGCAAGCAGGCGATAGACTTTGTAACCGGTAAGGGCACGATCCATCGCAGCAGGTTTGCTTGTGCTGTGGCCTTGATAGACCTGAGCGCTGCGCAGGCTGGAGCTGTTTCCGCTTTCAGTTCTAAAACTACCAATAGTGGTAGCACGAGGACCATCCTGCAGAGCAGGAAGCTTCACACTGTCCTTGGAAAGAGCGATCAATTCGCCACGATCGGGAGCGCTGAAGCCAACATAACCCTGGATGTTCCAGTTATAATTTAAGTCGGGGTTCAGCGAAGTCAGAGTTGCCCATGCGCCTTGGTAATACATCATGTTGCCAAAACCATTAATGGCAGGACCGGCATCGCAACCGGCAGGATATCCGCTAGTCACGTTGCAGCGATAGCCAAACCACAGCTCTTCGGTTCCGGTGATCTGAACAGGATTATCAAGTTCAACGGTGTTATAGGTATCAAGTACAGGGGTGAAGGGCTGATCAACAACCATGGTGCCAGGAGCAGTGGGAGTTCCACCAGTCCATACGCGCAGAGAGAAGGTGCCAGCCTGAGCAGGCCATACCTTGAGGGCATGCAGGCTCATTCCGGCATAATCAGTAAGTGCGCTGGCAGGGAAACGGATGGCTACGTCAAAATCAGCAGCACCACCGGTTCCGATACTGTCATTATTTTCACCGCTGTCATAGTGAATCCATTCGCCGGTGCCACCGGGAACAGGAGCTTCCCAAGTCAGATTAACCTGCTGATAGTTAGCGGATTCGGTAGCTACAAGACTGTGCGGAGGGAAGGCAATTTCATTCACGGTCACATCGCCCATGTTTACGTTTGCAGCGGCAACAACAACCTGACCTGAGGCTGCGGCATAACCGAGAGCCAGAGCAGTGTAGTTGTAAGTCTGGTTTGCAAATACGTTGGCAATGGTGAATTGACCCGAAGCATTGGTGGTAGCTTCGTAGGGTTCATAACCGCTGAGGGTGATTGTAGCATCAGCAATACCCACGGTGGGGTTGTCGCTGCCAACAATGCGTCCGGTAACGGTAACCTGAGGAAGCAGGGCAATAGTGAAGTCCTGAGTAGTAGTTTGATCTTCCACGATGTTCACGGTGTGGGTCACAGAGGTATAGCCATGCTTGGTGGCCGTAACTTGGTGAGCACCTTCCGCAATATAAGGGAAGCTATAGGTACCATCAGCACCAGTGGTGTAGGTAAGAGCGGTTCCGGCTACAGTTACCGTTGCACCAGCCAGAGGAGCTCCAGCTACGTATACGGTACCGTTCAGAGTTCCCATTCCATCAACGATGAGGAAGAATGTGGTCTTGGGGAACATACCGGAGAGATTACCACCGGTGGGAGCAGCAGGATCAAAATCAACAGAATCACTGTACAAATTCAAACTACGGTTTGTTCCCACGGTCTGGGTTACAAATACATCGCTGCTGGAATGCCAGTCCGTATCCATTGGACGTTCTACCATCACAGCCAGATTTCCACCACCATATACAAATGGGGTAGTGAGAGTAATGTTGATGGGGTTCTGTCCATTGGGATAATCAACGTTACCAGTGAAGACCTGAGTCATCTGAGTGGAAGGAATCCAGCCACCCGCAAGATCAGTCTGAGTGGTTTCTGCCATCCAGATATTGGTGGGCATTGCCGGCAGATTTGTTGAGAAGTTATTGTAGAATTGAATACCAGTGATCAGACCACCGATGTTTAGCTCGCTGGCAAGATACACGGTTTCAAACAGCGAGTTCTGATAGTACATATCAACAGGAATACGACCCGTGGAGCCGCCATTACCAACGGTTACGGCTACCACACCAGCTTGCTGTACTACAACGTTCAGGTTCGCAGTCTGATTGTTTGTGGCAATTTCGTCACCAGTCATTTCCACTTTACCATACAGGTAGGTGGGACCAGTTGCGGTGGGAGTCCAGGGAATGCTTACTGTAAGGATTTCTTGAGGAGCGATGGAGGGGCCGGCTACGCTGGCTAATTCCACGTTGCCCTCTTGCATAAGCTTTACAGTGTAGGTGCTCTCAGTGCTGGAGCCGTTGTTTTTGATTGAAATGGTATAAGGAGATGCTGATTGAGCGCTGGGAGTGGTGTTGCCACTAATGGAAAGAGCTCCCAGGTCATGAGCAATAAGCTCTCCGGTATAAACGAAAGTAGTTTTGGGGAATTGCCCGGAAATCGAGGGGCTGGCCGGAGGATTGGCAGGATCATAGGTAGTGCTGTCGCTCTGCAACATCAAAGCCCTGTTGCTGCCAATTGTCTGACACTGGAAATAGTCTGAACTACTGAAATAATCAGAGTCCATCGGACGGTTCACATAGAGAACCAAATTCCCGCCAGTATAGGTATAGGGAGTTTGGAATGTGATGTCGATTGTGTTGGCTCCAGTAGGGAAGTCAACCGTTCCATCATAAACCAGAGTCAACTGGGTTGATGGGATATAGGCTGAAAGACTGGCCTGGGTCGTTTCGCCCAACCAGATTTTAACGGGTTTAGCTGGCAGGTTGGTAGTGAAGTTGTTGTAAAACTTTACTCCACTAATCGTACCTGAAGCAAAGCCCAGCTCATCCGGGAAGTACAAGGTTTGAAAGAGTGAGTTCTTCCAAAACATGTCAACCGGAACACGGGCTGTTTCGTTTCCGTCACCGATCGTTACTTCGTCCGCAAAGACGTTGGCGATCAGTCCGAAAACAAATATCATCACGAGGAGTAATGATAATTTTTTCATAGGTTTCTCCTTTCCCATGTTGATTTTTAGGGTTTATTATCTCTTGTTCATCGCCGTATTAACCCGGAAATTGGTTGATCTCCGGAGCCTCCGACTTCACAAATCCCTTTCGAAAATCACTTGTCACCGCTCATGGCGGCAGGCACACTATGTATGCTGGGAGTGTATATCCCAGCTCATGGTATAGTAAAACGAGCTTAGGAAATCTGTCAAGCTTGAATTTAATCTCTGTGCAAAACATTTTGAATTATGGACAATTGCAGATCATCCCCGCTGTCTTCTATGAGCAAAACTGCCGCTATCATTACAGACCAGAAAGCACCGCCAAAGGGCTCTAAAAGCTAACAGCGAATTTTCAGCTTAATGTGCGGAAGACGCCTGCATGAAGTGCAACTAAATAAACTTAGCAGTCTATTGTGGTGACTGCTAAGTTTTACTTGACAGCCGCAGCTCTCTCGCTTATCTTGTTTTCAGTTCAAAGGAGGTAAGCCATGAATACCCAACGCTTAACCATAAAATCACAAGAGCTGATCTCCGCCATGCAAGCCTTGGCCACGGAGCACGGACATCAGGAAATCCGCGATCTGCACCTGCTTAAGGCAATGCAGGCACAGCCGGAATCCCTGTTACACCCTCTTTTAGCCAAGTTGGAAATCACTCCCAGTGAGCTTTCCGATAAGCTGGATCAGGGACTGCAAAAGCTGCCCCGGGTGCAGGGAGCTCAGGGCTATCTGGCGC
>JALNYD010000208.1 GCA_023230025.1 Candidatus Cloacimonadota bacterium
TGTCCGTCGATTTCACGTACTTTCTGTTCAGTATGTAATTGCAGGGTAAAATGAGCTAAGGCTTCCGGGAAGAACAATGAGATCTCATATTCACTTTCTTCAATGGTCACTTTATTACGTTTTTCCCACCAGTCGCTAAGTTCCATCGCAGTTGTTACCCAGGTTGAAGCTGATGTGACAAGCGCTAACACATAGGAATAGAGCTTGTGACAATAGTGGATATCATTGTATGCTGCCAGAGAAAGATCCAGAGCAAAGACCCCATGAGTGCGTTGAATCTGCTGAAAATAGCGTTTGATCTGAGCTTTGGCATCATCCAGAGCCAGGAGTTTGTGCTTATTTACATGCAAGTATGAATCCCTGTAGGTGGTAGGCAGCATCAGGTATGAAGCTTTGGCTCCCACCCAGGGAGTGAAGGGAAAGCTGATCCCGGAAAAGAATCCGGGCGTATCCCTAAAGGCAACGCTTTGGGAATAGCGGGGGCTGATTTTATTATGTAAATCCAGGATATCACTGTTTGTAGTATAGGCATACTGCCGAACTCCAATTCTATCCTGAGCCAGCTGATGTAACATGATCTGTTTGCGGGTCATCATATCATCACGATTCAGCTTGTCGTTGGGCATTAGGAGACCGATTTCCGAGCCTTCATTGATAATGGTCTGGATTTCTTCCTGCAATTCCGGATCGTCCAGAGAATAATCAATTTCTGTTCCTTTATCGGTGGCCAGAAAGAAGGTGGAGCGGCAGCCATTTTCGCGTTCGAGCTGTAGATATTCGTGGAAGTTCCAGTACAATTCATAGTTTGTAAAGAGATATTGCAGCTTGCCCCAGACAGTATGGAAGTATTGCTGGAACTTCAGCGTAAACAGCAGTATAAAATCATCTACCACTGATAGCACCAGCGAGGAAAGATCCCATTTCTGCAGGTCATCAACCGTATGGGAGAGCAGCACTGCAGAACCTTGATTCTGAGGCCAAAATGCCTTTTGTGCCAAGGGAATCTTCTGTGCCCTGGCGTGTTCTTTGATCATTGATTCGATCAGCCACATCAAACTATCCAAAACCGGGTATTCGCGATATGGATAGAAAGCGCTGTTCTCATCCGGGAACCGATCGTCCCCTTTGGGAGAAGGTTCAAAGCTGTATTCTGCAAAACTGAGCTGGAAAAACACATTTCCAACGAGGTCGAAATTGATCTTGCCCCCACAAGTATCTTCATCAATGTAGTTTTCAGCAACATGAGAAAAAGCTCGTCCGGAAATAATCTTTGTACTGTACAGCAGCTTGACGTCACGTAGATTTCGGCGCAGTTTGTCAGGACTATAGCTGCCCTTTTCATAAAGCTCTGGTTCACAGAGTATGAAGATGGTAATGTAGTGCCTGGCAATAGCTTTCAATTCTTCTGCTTCCGGCTCTGCCATGCCATAGATGATGAAGATATCGTTGGGCTTCAGCTCCTGCTCATCCTTCACAAAGCGATAAGCCAAGCCACGATTATCAAATATATAGCGGAAGCTATATTTGATTTCGTTCATAAAGCGCTGCAATTTATAGTCTATATAGATAGCGATCATGTGCGTCCTAATCTAGTCATTTCATTTTGTGCCAATATCTAATTTAAGTAGCTTGAGTCAAGGATTTTATAGCTTTTCTAAGCTTCTGCACCTTAACTGCCGTCAGGATGCGGTCACTTTGCCGTTACTTTAGTCACCACAATGTGAGGGCATATTGACGATGGGCGAGGAGTGGGAAAGAGCGCTTGACAAGATCAGAACTGCAAAAACATTGTTTTGGCAATTGATAAAACGCATAAGCGACGCGGCGAAGCTGCATTCATATTCTTTCATAGATTCTACTACCATAAGGAAAAACCAATGCCATACATGCTGATCGTAATACTGCTATTTTTGCCCGGGACGGCTTTCGCCTATCTTGATCCAGGATCGGGAGCAGTACTAATAAATCTGATTATTGCCGGGATTGCAGCTCTGTTGTACTCATTGAAGGGTTTACTCCTGAGAATAATGGGTAAAGGATCTGTCAAGGCTGTACAGAAGCTGGCTTGCCACCTTGCTATCTTGAGCGAGGGAAGTGCCTATCAGCATACTTTTGGCCCCCTCGTGCAGGAGTTAATCAAGCATGAAGTACATTTTTCCTATTATACGCTTGACATCAGTGATCCACTACTAAAGGTGAATAACGCATACTGTCACAATCGGTTCCTGGGGTTTGGAGCTCTTGGGAAGTACCGGGCAGGTAATCTGGTGGAGCCTACCGTACTCTGTACGACTCCAAATATTGGGTGTAAGGGATATCCGGTTAAGCGTTCTGCCAAAACTAAGGAGTTGATCCACGTATTCCATTCTCTGGTAGATATATCCATGTATCAAAAGGGCTCTTTGGATTGTTATGATACAGTTATCGTACCTGGTGAGTATCACAACTCGCCAATCAGGGAGATCGAGCATAAGCGAGGGTTAAAAGCCAAGAAACTGATTGCTCTTGGCTCTTTGTACCTGGATCCCCTGATTGCTGAGATGCGCCAAAGTCACATCCCCACACAAGATAGATGCATCCTGGTAGCTTCATCCTGGGGCGACAAGGGTCTGCTGAAGCAATATGGCATTCAGCCCTTCATCGAGCTGGCAAGAAAAGATTGGCAAGTGATCATGCGTCCTCATCCACATTCCTTCAAACATGAACCAGATTTGATCAACAAATTGCAAAGGCAAAGCGCCAATATTCCCAATGTTGTTTGGGATACTAAGCTCTCTCCAGTTGAGACGATGAGCAGGGCTGTTCTAATGATTTCCGACACATCGTCTGTACGCTTCGATTTTGCCTTTATTTATGAAAGACCAGTGCTTAGTTTGGAGATTCCGGTAGAGAATATGCCTGGGTTTGAAAGAGATGATCTGAATGAGATCTGGAGCGAGAAAGCAGCAATTCAGATTGGCATGGTGGCTGGCAAGGATGAAGCCCTGCAAAACTTACATACGCTGGTGGAACAAACGCTTAATGAATATGACTCTGAGAGAATTCGTAGCTATCGTGATTCAAATGTCAAGAATTTTGGTGAAGCTGCCAAGGCCATTGCGCAATACCTCATTTCCGAGTCAGTTAAGGGGTAAACAAAAAAGATGATTTCTCTCTTTCGAAACCTCTATCTACTATTGCTTAGCCTTACACAGAACCATATCCTTGCTCTGTTGATGCTTTCTGCATTTACCAGTTTACTGATGTTTATCTTGAATTGGCTGTTTCGTGTACTACCCAGGCGAGAGGCCGAGCTGCAAAAGATACTGACGCCACAGACGAGGGAAATCCGGGAAAAGTATAGCGGTATGCAAGCTCAAGCCGAGCTTAGGAAATTGTATCGCCGCTATCGTTACCACCCCATTCTTGCCTTACGCTCGGCTTTACCCCTGTTTTTTCAGCTACCGTTCCTCTTTGCTGCGTATCATGCCCTAAATGGCTTAGAAGAACTGAGTGGAGTAAGCTTCTGGATTATAAACGATCTGTCCCAAGCGGATGCGATGGTTTTGGGGTACAATGTTCTGCCCTTTTTGATGACCGGGATAAACCTGTTAACTGCTCTGCTAAGCCCTACATTTCGTCTTAAGGACAAAGTGCAGGCATTTCTGATTGCCGTGTTCTTCCTGGCATTATTGTATAAGGCCCCGGCGGCACTATTGATCTATTGGACTACTAATAACTTGTTCTTCCTTTTCAGAGTTCTGGGGCAACGCATTCTTGCCAAAGACCATCAGGCAGATGCTGTGGACACTTCCACAGAGTTGAAAAGAGTGCTCCCTGATATTCAGATCAAGCTACTCTTGCCTTTCTTTTTATTGATCATCCTGATGAACGTTTTAGAATTCCTGGCTGATGGCGAGGGGATGTATGTCTATCGGTTTTCCAAAACTGTACCACTTCTGGTAGCGGGGGTGGCAAGCTACTATCTGATGGTAATGAATGGTGATTTTCCCCATCATAAACTTATGTTAGGATTGGCAGGCTTACCTTTTCTTGTTGTGCTAATTGCTCATGTTTGCGGCTGGTATTTAATCCCCACAAACCGCTATGTGATAATTGCCTGGCTGGCGGCGTTCTACCTTGTGTTTAGTGCTCTACTTTTGATCTGTCAAAGAATAAAAGTAAGAGCTGTCAGAATCGATCGGTCTTCCTCGTCATGGAGAGAATTTTTACTGACCGCATTACTGCTGCTGACACCTGCTCTACATTTGGCAGCGGCAAATCAGGACTATCTGAGTGGTTGGTTTTATCTTTTATTTATGCTCCTCCCGTTTGTTATCTTCGCGTTGGCACGGTTGATCCTGATCCCCGGAGATGCTTTTGATACGCAATCAATAAGGGAGAAGGGGCTTAATCGCAACTATGCCCTGGCATTTGCCATGCTTTTCTGCTATCTGCCTGTGTTTAGAGCTATGTTGCAGAAGAATAGCGCTCACGATGGGGATTTCTGGGTTATCCTGTTTGTGGCAATGCTTGTGATTCAGTTATTGAGTCGTTTATATATACAAAGAGATCATGTGCCTACTGAAATCGAAACCGGCTCCCCACTCAGGGCTACGCTCTACACAATCTTTGTTGCACTATTCCTAACCTCATTAATCAATTTCACGCTTTCCCTGCACAGAGGAGAAAGCCGTTCCAAACGCAACTTGCAACACTTACCCCAAGATCTGCAAGGTCTTGAACTAAAAGATAAACCCAATATCTATCTTTTTGTATACGATGGTATGCCCAATCCCAGAGTATTCAGAGAGCAGAATCTACCTCTTGAGCCCCTGCAAGTGCTTTTTGATCATTATGGATACAAGATCTATGAGGATACATATACATTAGGAAATGAGAGCCTCAATAGTATGGCGATGACGTTGAACATCAGCGCTGAGCAATACCAATCCATGAGCAAGATGCAGGATATATACAGCGGGAACTCCGTTGTCAACCTTTTGCTCACTGGTGCAGGGTATGGTAGCTATAACCTTTTAGAGAACTACTTTACCGGTACTTATGCAATCACGAATCAGGATCTGGTAACTGAATACTTCCCGCCGAAAGAACTCACA
>JALNYD010000209.1 GCA_023230025.1 Candidatus Cloacimonadota bacterium
GCATAATCCCCATAATTTTTGGTTAAGACTTTTGTTTCCATATAGTCTCCACAGTGTGTTTAGGAATGCCTCCATCAGCCCAAAAGGCACCGGCATTGTCGTCCCCCAGCTGTTTTTGATTCGGCATTGGGCTTTCACTACTACAAAGGAGTTTATCATGAAAGACATCATTATCATGCTCGTTCTTATCTTGATTCATACCGTTCTGTCTGCGCAAGTAGCCATTGCGCCTGAAGGCAATGGCAGCGCAGCAAATCCCTATCAAATTGCCACTTTGGAGAATCTCTACTGGGTTTCCCAAAATGGCTCTTGCTGGAACGCTCAATTCTCCCAAACCGCGGACATCGACGCCTCCGAAACCGCCACCTGGTTTCCCAATGGTAGCGGGGGCTATTATGGCTGGATGCCGATTGGGAACGATACAGTTAGCTTCACGGGATTCTATCATGGGCATGGCTATGCTATCAAAGGTCTATACAGCAACCGTCCAAATCAGGATTATGTAGGATTCTTTGGCAAGTGTCGCTTCACCCAAGCCAGCGATGGGCAGGTTATGATCCGTAACCTCACTCTTGTGGACGCAGACATCACCGGTCATGAACATGTAGGGGCATTGACGGGCTATATCAGGGGATGGAACGATAGTTACATATTGTATCGGCCATGTGTTTACCTATGCCACAGCATTGCGAACGTGACCGGCTGGAAACACGTGGGTGGCCTCATCGGTTATGAAGCACGCTGCTATTTGTCATATTCTTCCAGCTCCGGCAGTGTTTTTGGTGACTACTATGTGGGGGGGCTTGTGGGAGCTCTCAGTGATCATTGCGAGATCATCAAATCCTATAGCTCAGCCCAGGTGGCCAATGGAAACAGAATGGGCGGCTTGGTGGCACAAATCAATGATTATGCATATCTTAGATACTGCTATAGCAGTGGACAAGTGGTTGGCGGATCATGGAGTGGAGGTTTGGTGGGCTTTGTAAGCGATTCAGATCACACTTCCAATGCCATAGATTGCTTTTGGGATATCGGTAGCTCCGGGATCAACACTTCGGCGAAAGGCACCGGTAAAACCACTGCTCAGATGAAACAGCGTTCAACCTATCCCGCTTCAGGCTGGCTCTTCGAAGGAGATACAATCGAATGGTGGATGATCGAGGGCCAAACGCGCCCCATACTGAGAAATGAATATAGTGCCAATATCCGCACTCCGCATCAATTGCAGATGATGAGTATATTTCCAGACGCTGACTATCAGTTGATATGGGATATTGATCTGGCTGGAACTCAGAATGCAGCTGAGATGTGGGCTACCGGACTCAATGCCGAGGGAGGATTTTCTCCAATCGGAACAAATGAAGTCCCATTCACGGGTACACTGGATGGAAATGGTCATCAGATAAACAACATCCATATTTGCAGGTCACTCCTATACTATCAATCCCTGATGGGAGTTATGGCCGGCTCAGAACTTATCAAGCTGCACATTGTTGATGCTTTTGTAATAGGCGATGCATACACAGCTGGAGTTTCCGGAAAAATGGTATCGGGTGCATCATTGATTAACTGCAGCTTTGATGGTCAGATTCAAGCAAGTGGGAACTACACCGGTGGATTGGCGGGAGACCTAAACAATTCCAGCATCCAATACTGCCATAGCAAAGGCACTCTCAATGCCGCAAGTTACAGTGGCGGATTGGTGGGCTTTTGTGAAAACGGAGCAGTAGTAAGCGATTCATTTAGTCATATGAACGTTTATGCTTCAGCTCATGTGGGAGGATTTATCGGGTCTTCCAATGATGATACAATTACAGATTGTTACTGCTCTGGGATTGTCTCAGGCACATCCAGTGATGTAGGTGGCTTTTTTGGCAGTAAACCAAATGGTGAAACCAACAGTTGCTTTTGGGATACCGAAACATCCGGATGGGATTACAGTGCCGGTGGAGAGGCCGTACAGGGCAAAAGCACAGCGGAAATGACTGATCCCGATACCTTTATCAATGCCGGCTGGAACTTCACCAGCGTCTGGGATCAGGATGCTGCTCTCAACGATGGCTACCCCTATCTGATTTGGCAGGAGATAGTTGCCCCTCCCGAAGCACCCCAAAATGTATTCATCAGCATAAGCGATAATGAAGTGACCATCGCCTGGGATATTGTGGATGGAGCAGCTTCCTATCACGTCTATTCCTCGGATGATCCCTACGCAAACTTCGAGCTTGATGATAGCGGTGTTTTTACTGACAATTCCTGGACTGCACCCGCAACCACAATCCGTGCATTCTATCATGTGATTGCCGCGGGAACAGAATGATCTGAGAAATTGGAGGATTAACCCGACTTTACCACCCCCACTGGCAAAATGGCTTTTTTGGGATTTTCAGGCTCCCATGCTGGAGCTGAAGTCTGAAAACCATAACTGCTAAGTTGCTTTTCATCATACCGTTAGACATATAATATGCTTGCCAAATGGATCCATGCATGTCAAGCAATTGGGACACACCATGTACAAGCGTCAGTGAAAACTTCAAATGTCCAAGTCCAACATAGATATGATGAGAGTGCCAATCAGATAACTACTCACAGAAACTACGTTTATGACGCCAATGGCAGTATTCTATTATCTTCTAAACTCAATATTTTAACAACAGCATCTTGCGCTTAATCACCTTGCTGCCTGACTGCAGCTTGAGATAATACACTCCACTGCTGCAGAGCACGGAGTTCTCATCCCGGCCATCCCACTGTTGACGATTGATCCCCAGATCTGCAATTCCGGAATAGAGGCTGCGTACTTTTTGCCCCTTCAGGTTATATACTTCCAGCTTTACCTGCTCCCTCTTATCCAGCTCATATTCGATCCTGGTGCTTTCTCTGAAGGGATTGGGATAAGTATTCAGGGATGTCTGCACCGGCGGTGTAACATTACCTGGATTTGCAGTATAGCTCAGGCTTACCATTTGCACATCACTATCCAGATACAGGATTTCATCCGAGTTTGAATTATATACAGCAGTGATCTTAAGCTCATACCAGAGATCGGGATCATAGCCCATCATGCTATATGCGCGAATATCCCCCCCCACATTTGTCTGATTCCACTGGGAAGCAGGAGCTCCATATTCCTTGGTGCCAATCAGGAAATAATCCGGATCGCTATAGCTATACCATTTGAAATGGAAGGTATGCGGAGCTTCGGTAATCACCTTATCCAGATACGGAATGCAGGGCAAACCGGCATTTACCGCAGGGTTCATGCCACTGCTGATGAAGTCCTCAATCTGCACAGATTTGGCTTTGAGATCATCGACGCTATCCCCCA
This sequence comes from Candidatus Cloacimonadota bacterium, assembly GCA_023230025.1. GTDB lineage: Bacteria > Cloacimonadota > Cloacimonadia > Cloacimonadales > Cloacimonadaceae > UBA5456. The sequence goes on from JALNYD010000209.1 coordinate 3,329, forward strand.
CAAAGAGCACGGTATAATAGCTCATGCTTTCCCCCGGATCCAGATTCAGGCGCTGATAGTATTCCCCCTGAGAGTTAGTTTCATCATATTCTGGCGTTCCGGGCTGAGCTCCAAACAGAGATGTTAAGGTTCTGGTATCATTCCCGGTTGGTTGTTCATATTGATCCACTTCCAGCGCTTCAGGACGTAGTGGTGCGTAATAAGATGGATTTGGATTTCTTTTTGTTGCCAGCCAGTATTTCTCATTGGCTGTTCGATTACTGGGGTGGAGATTGCGGGGCTTGCTGTCATCAGGACCCTGCCCCACTTTCCAGAACCAGGAGGAATAATAAGTCATATCTCCGAATACTGGATCAAGCAACTTGTTGGCGATCAATTTACCGCTCAGCCCATTATCACCATCAAGATCCCGGCTATAAGCAAACTCATAGCCCGGCCCTTTCACATACCCGCTCACATCATCAAGCCCTGATATAGCACCCCAGGAAGCAGGACCAATATCCGCATCCATATAATACGAAATGGCTATATCCTCGATGCTATCCTCAGCGTTGGTATTGTGCAGGGTATGCTTTCTGATGATCATATAATCCAGATTATGGATGTTCCAGGCATAGCTTTCGGTCATGAGCGCTATACCCAAAGGATAGTGCTCATGGTATGGGTAATAGCTCAAATGGCGCTGTCCCTCGCTATGAAAGGGACAGTAATCATAGAAATAAGCAGTCTGCGTGATGAAGCCCGGAGTATAATATGATTCATCCTGAGGAATACTGAAACAGAAGTTCTCTGAAGCAGAGGGCTCAAAAGGTAGCGGAGCCGGATATCCCATCAGGCTTTGTAAAACCAGATCCTGATAGCTATATTGATCATAAAGATCCGCAACCAGGGGATTGTTTGCCAAAAGAGGATTATAAGCCGGCAACAATTCCTTCCCGGTACTATCCCCATCAAAACCAACGCTGGTGAGAGTATCCTGCACTGCCACCAAATCCGGAGTCCAGAGCTCGTGATCCTCATCCACCATATCCTGGTCAGAACTGGGCGGATAGCTAAGCCAATACAGCTTGCGGCCCTGTTCATCCCGGCGTTGGATCTTTCCTGAGACCCAGCTTGCGGAAACGTAAAGCAGCTTTTGCAGGTGCCGGTATTGCAGATCTTCGGCAAACCCGTAGTTCGTATTTTGCATCGAAAGCGTGCCGTTGTTGATCAGCCTCTGATGCATATTTTTAGCGTCATCCGGTTCTTCAATTGAAGCGGCAAAACAGTTAAGAGCCCAAAGCAATACAATTATCAGAATTAAGCGTTTCATTATTTCCTCCCCTGCCCTTTAGCCAGTAAATCGTTCAAAATATCTTGTAGTCCCTGCGCGGTTGCAGCCTGATCCATAAATGACAATGGGAAGCCAAACACCACCACAGTGCCGCCGTTGTTGCTATGCCTGTAGCCCACGTATTTCGATGAGTATAGATCATAATCCGACTGCAGAGGCGGATAGTCCGGAGATTCCGGGCTCTTGCAACCAAAAGCATAAAGCCAATCCAGATTCAGGGCAGCATCAAAATAAGTTACTGATGAGAGTCCCTGACGAGAACCCACAATGGTGTTGAAGGGATCACTCAAATTCAAGGGGATATCCTCCAGGCCCTGCTGCCCCAGAGCCTCAACGAAGAATGGATTCTGGGCAAGATTCGCACCCAGCGCACTTACCAGTGATGTATTACCAATCCCGA
>JALNYD010000346.1 GCA_023230025.1 Candidatus Cloacimonadota bacterium
GCAGAAAATGGATGCAGCAGTTAAGAGTGCATTGGCAAAAAAGGATATTCCAACTTTGCAATACAGCTCTCCAGTATCGTTGAAAATTGAGTTTCACTCCACTGCAATGGCAGATATGGCATGTCTGATGCCCAGGGTCGAGCGTTTGGATGGCAAGACTATCATGTATCAGGATGAGAATTATGCGGTTCTCTTCGACGCGATTATGGCGCTCATTACATTAGCGGCTTCGACAACTATATAAACCGGGTATTGTAGAGAAATATCCACACAGATTGGGCAATTATCTATTGCCAGGCTAAGCGATGGTCATGGGCTATTGAGAACATAAGTCCATGCTATACAGAAGTATTGAAGAGATTCTCAATATTGGGCATTAGATATCCGAATGGAATTATTCTGTAGCTTTGGTTACTGCATCACTGTCATAAGCGAGGGAAGCTGATAAAACCATTGACACAAAATGCGCATTATGCAATTTCGGCTACGGCAACGTAACTTTAGGTTTTTCATTTTCACAAAATCTTGATTAAGCAGGGATTATGCCTTTTAGTGCGAAGTATAGCCCGGTATTGATAATTGATATCGGCAATACCAATATAGTCTGTGCCGTGTTCATAAATGGTGCTGTGCACAGGACACATCGTTTTGAAACAAGCAGCACTCGCAGCGTTGCCGAATATCATGAGCTGTTCAAAGCAGCCATGGATAAATACACTGATGTCAAATATGTAGCAATCGCATCCGTGGTTCCTCAGGTAACGGGTATTATCCTGAAAATGTTCAAACAATACAGCATAGCCAAAGTGTTTGAGGTGAATGGGCTTTCTGCCCTAGGGCTTGGTTATCTCATCGAGAATCCGGCCGTGGTTGGACCTGATTTGGTTGCAAACGCTTTTGCTGCATGGAAGATGTATGAGGGATCAACAATTGTAATTGATTTGGGCACAGCCACTACGATACAATTGATCAGCGATAGCGGACTTTATGCCGGAGTGGTGATCTGCCCTGGTCTGAAAACTGCTGCGGCAAATTTGTTTGAAAGGGCTGCCCTACTCTCGGAAGTCAAATTGAAAGTTCCAGAAGAACTAATAGGTAACAACACACAAGATGCTTTACTTTCAGGGATAATTCGCGGTCATGCGCTGATGATCAAGGGTTTTATCGAAGAGATCAAAGCTGCCTACACGCAGTATTCACCATACCAGGTGATTATCACAGGGGGATTATGCTCAGTGGTGAAACCTCTGTTACCGGAATCATACCGATTGGATGAGCATCTTACTCTGAAGGGTCTGTATCTGGCCTTAGTGAGTCTTGCCGAACAGGATCAGTTTACGACATGACCCGCAAAATCCTTATCCTGGCTTGCCTGCTACCAGTAGCAATTCTGGCAAATGTATTTGAGCCAAGGCTATATCTTCAGGGATACTATCCTCTGAACAACAACATGGCCGAAATCTATAAGCTGGATAAGGGATTGAATATCTATAGAACCAAAGCCTATCAGATTCCGGGCTTGGCCATTGATCGCAATGAAGATGTGGATTTTGAAAACCAGCAGATCATCATATCCACGCTGGTTGCAGGAAAAAAATTGATTCCAGACATTCCAATCAGCTTTGATGGCTATCTGGCAAATATGCAGAAGAACGTGTTTCGCAAATCTCTGAATGCAAACATCAAACAAAAGACGCAGACTACAGAAGTGGCTGTGGGAGGTTTGATCGGAGAGTTTGTACTGGATCTTCCTGCGATAGCTATACCCAAAGCTGTGCAAAAAGTGCTGGGTAACCGGGCTGGCAGATTGAATCTGGACGGCACTCAGAAGATAACTTTGGCAGTAAGCAGCACTAAGCGCAAACAGATACCTATCTATGAGACCGAAAACCGCAGTACCTTTGATATTAAGATGGAGCAGGAAACCAACCTCAGACTAACCGGTACTATAGGTGAGAAGATTACCGTTAATCTGAAGTATAACTCAAATCAGGATGAACAGCTCTTTGATCCCAACAATGTGAACGTAAAATATACCGGAGCAGAAGATGAAGTGGTTCGCTCAATTGAAGCCGGTAACATCACTCTTGGGCTCTCAGGTAGTAAATTCATTGCTTACAACGCCAGTTCCCAGGGACTTTTTGGAGTAACCAGTAAGTTCAAATATGGGGATCTTGATCTTTCGGTGATCGCATCCAAGGAAGAGGGTCAAAAGAACACAATGTCTTATGTGGGACAGTCTCAGGCTGATAGCGTTGTTTTCCGCAGCAGGGATTACGCTCCGCGCACCATGTATTATCTTACCGATCCTTACTCTTTGTATGAGACATATAGTGAAGAAACCATCGGCAGCAATCCTCCTGGTTGGATCAATAATGGAATTGTTACGGACGGATATGGAGCCTGGATGATCAAGAATCCCAATCTGTTACCCAAGAACGGTTCTGTTCGTCTATTTTATGACGATGCCATTTCCACGAACAACTTTGAACTGGCAGAAGGTGATACCATCTACTTCAGTGAGTATGACTATTATGTGCCTGTGTATGAAGAACTGATTGAAGGAACGGATTTTATCACGGACTATGATGCTGGATTCCTGACAGTATTGCGGACTTTGGATCGCAGGGCAACACTGGCAATATATTATGAGACTCAAAACGGAGTCCCGGTGCGGTCATCGGATTATGCCAATGAACACACCATACCCGATAATGATCTGATCTATCCCTATGTGATTCGCCGTCGTAACCAGGAATACGATCCGGATGATCCCAACAACGTATGGCATTATCAGATGCGCAACGTCTATAACATGAACAAGACCAATATCAAGAGTGACGGGTTCCTGCTGGACGTCTATACTCTGAATGTGGATAATACCAGAAACTACAATTTGCCGGATAGTCTGAACACCGGGCAGTTTATCACATATGCAGATTACCTGAGGCTGGATAGTTCCGGGGATGGACAGATCAATGGCGATGACAACACGGTAAATCTTGCGGCTGGC